>PWPY01000315.1 GCA_003558575.1 Desulfonatronovibrio sp. | reverse complement strand
GCTCTCAATTACTTGAAAGGCTCAGGCCCAAGGTCAAAAATCTGGAGCATGGAAATCCAGATCAGTTTAAAAATCTTCTCATGCAGGAACTATCTGAGATATTTCCCAAACCTAAAAAAAGAATTCCTCCAGAGCCGCCCGAAGTTACTTTTATTATCGGAGTAAACGGTGTTGGAAAGACTACAACCATTGCCAAGCTGGCATACCGGGCCAAAATGAAAGGCAAAAAGGTAATGATTGTGGCAGGAGACACCTTCAGGGCCGCGGCCATAGAACAGCTTGGTATCTGGTCTAAAAGGACTGGAGCAGGGTTCTATGCCAAGGAACGTGGAGCTGATCCCGCCTCTGTGGCTTATGAGGCCCTTGAAAAAGCATTGGCTGAAGAGTACGAAAGCGTACTTGTGGATACTGCAGGTCGTCTGCATACCAAGGTTGATCTTATGCAGGAACTGAAAAAAATGAAAAAGGTCATGGGCAAAAAATGTCCAGGAGCTCCCCATCGCACAATTCTTGTTCTTGATGCCACTACCGGACAGAATGCCTTGTCTCAAACTGAACTTTTTGGCAAAGAAATCGAGATTGACGAAATAGTTATGACCAAACTTGACGGAACTGCCAAGGGCGGGGTAATTGCTGCTATAGCTCTGCAGCATAAAATTCCCATTACCTTTATCGGCTTAGGTGAAAAAATGGAAGATCTTCGACCTTTTGATGGACAAAGCTTTGCCAAGGCCTTATTGGGATAGTTATAAGATTAAGATTGTTAGGCTAAAAATTTATAAACAAACATTAAACTGGCCGGGTTTTAAACCGGATGAGGCAATTGATATGGCCAAAAACAAAAAAAACAAAATTATTGCAACCTCTACCAAACTTTTTGCTGTCCAGGGATTTGACAATACAACCACCTTGCAGATTGCTAAGGAATCTGGTGTTACAGAGCCGCTTCTTTACTATCATTTCAAGGGTAAAGAAGAAATATTCACAGATATCATTAAAAGAATCTATGATGAATACTCTGAATTGATAAAGTCTCTGCCTCAAAATACTGAAAATGAATTTGAAAAGATCAGCAATCTCATAAAATTACACATTAATATCGCAGAAAACAGACCTCATGATGGCAGGCTGATCCTGGCCAATTGTCCATCCAAGCTCAAAAATGATTCACACATCTGCCACGAAGTAATTCGTAAACAGCATGAACTTGTGACTTCTTATCTGAGAAATTGCCTTAAAAAAGGTAATGCCAGCGGAGAGTTTGATGCAAGGCCCATTGAAGATCTTGTAATTGTAATTCTTTGCCTGCTTAACGGTGTCATCCGTAAAAAACTTCTCGGCAAAAATGAAAGCAACTCTTATGAATATGCTTCCATTGATTTTTGCAAAAGAGCACTCCAGCCTAACGGGTAGAAAATTTCTACTGACTTTGCCGCAAAAAATATTACAAAGGTTTTCAGCTTTTTATGGAAATGACTGCGGCTATTCCTCTGATCAAGATTCTATCTGTATTTGCGTGCATGCTTCTGGGGATAAAGTTTCGACTGGGAATTGGTCTGTCCATCCTTGGAGGAAGTGTCCTTACTGGTCTGCTTTTTAGTATTTCAGCTGACACCTGGTTTTTCATCGCCTTAAAAGCACTTCTTGATCTTATCCTGATTCTTCTGGCTTTAATCGTGACCCTGATCATGATACTCAGCCGTATTTTGGAAAATACCGGCCAGAGCAAAAGACTCATGCACGAATTGTCCGGAATCCTTAAATGGCCGAAATTCAGGTTAGCCTTCTTCCCTGCCCTGATAGGTCTTTTGCCCATGCCTGGAGGCGCTGTCTTTTCAGCACCCATGGTCAAAAACTCCGCCCAGAATCAAAACCTGACTCCTAAGAGCAAGATTCTCATAAATTACTGGTTCAGGCATGTATGGGAACTTATCTGGCCCCTTTATCCGGGGCTTATACTTACTTCCCACCTTTCCGGAATTCCTCTGATAGAACTACTAAGCTATACTTGGCCTGGTCTTGTAGTTTGCCTTATCATTGGCTGGATATTTTACCTGCTGCCCTTGAAGCTGAAAAAAGAGCCAAACTCAAAAGCTGTCTTCAATGCAGGCAAAGCCCTCCGGGAGTCAGCTCCTCTGCTCATGGCCATAGTAGGGTCACTGAGCCTTGAAGCCTTTGTCTGGTATATAGATATACCTCTAAAACCTGAAACTGGATTGGTGGCAGGTCTTTTTCTGGCCATTATCATCTGCTCAAGGCAAAATAATATATCATCGGGAAAAACTATTGCCTATCTTAAGGAAAAGCATTTATGGCAGATGGTCTTCATTATTTTCAGCATATTCATTTTTAAGGCAATCTTAGATGATGGAGGGGTGGTTGAAGAAATATCCGGAGCCATTGCCAAACCATCAACACTTATGGCTGCTGCGATAGTCCTGCCCATGATTGTGGGGCTGATATCAGGAATCACTATTGCCTTTGTAGGCGCAACCTTTCCTCTAATCCTGGGGGTAGTGGACCAGCTGGGCATTCAGGGCAATATACCCTATGTAGTCCTGGCTCTTTTTTCAGGGCTGGCTGGGGTTATGGTTTCTCCCATCCACATCTGTTTCATCCTCACCTGTGAATATTTCCATACCAATATTGCCAAGGTCTGGCCCAGCCTTTTTCTGCCCTGTCTTCTCCTGCTCTTGTCAGGTCTTGGGTATTTTTATTTTCTTTCCTGGTAATCACCTTAAGAATTGTTAGAGACCAAGCTCTTTCATTAAATCCTCTGGTGTCTGGCTGTTGTCAGTTTCATTGCCATCCTTATCTGTGGTAACTACACCGGTATTAATAAATTCAACCTTTTCCAGAGTAATTTCCAGATAGAAAAACTTCTGTCCCT
>PWPY01000239.1 GCA_003558575.1 Desulfonatronovibrio sp. | reverse complement strand
TATTTAACATACTTACAAAAACTGATGTTGAAAAATCCAGATAAACTTATAAATCTGTTGATGGTAGTATTTTTTTAAATTATATTTACTTTAAAAAATCCTAACAATCAACCTAAATCAATTATAAATTTTGTGTGTTTAGCCCCGATGATCTACAACTATACTTCCCCAGTGGAGTACTTAATCAAGACGTTCAATAGGACAGCATGTCCTTAATCTGACTTCCTGGATTAGTGAGGGGCTAAGCCAGTCCTAATCCAGGTCTAACTGTCTTTCTGGTTTGAAATGATTAGAGATTGTGACTCCAGTGCCATCCAAAGTGCTAAGCAAGTCCCTGCCAACACAATTGAGCCCTGTACCAAAAGTACCAGGCTTTTACTCTGGAACACCTTGATCAAGTCAGCTAAGGACTCACCAGATAAGCTAAAACTGCCTTTCGCTCTGTATCGTTGAGCATATTTCTTTTGCCCAGCATCCGGTCCACAGTCCTTTCCCAAAAGGCCAAATCCTGGCCGAACCTACGTTCAACACGATCCAGGTTGTGACATGTTGTGCAGCGTTCAGCTACAAGAGTTCTTCCATCATAAGGCATAATGGTCATGGCTGGCTGTGCTCCCAAAAGCAGCAGCAGACCTAATGCCAGCAGAAATAATGTGAATGCCTTTCTCATAACCCCTCCCCAAGCCCGAATGCTGGGCTGCATAATTTTTATATGAACTGTAAAATAATTACCCATCCGAATCAATACTCTCCCAGCCAGAAATCCGCTCCATACAGCCAGTTTCTCGGCCAAAACAAACCACAATTTGATCTCTGATGAAAATTTTTTCGGCACATAACATTTTGAAATAGAAGAGAAAGATCAGATTGCCCAGCCAGAGTAGCCAACAAATTTCAAGAAAAAACTAAAATTTTTGGATTTGTAACGCTATACTGTAACATGAAAGAGTTAGCGAAACATTCAAACAGGCAGGTGCAGAAGCACAAACCTATCTTCTCTGAGCTTGGATATTGGCTGACTCCCACAAATTTATTTTTGGGAGGAGCCTATGAGTAGCTTTATCTCCCAAGAAAAAAAAGCTATACAAACCCCTGAGGAGGTCGCACAGTTTCTGCAAAAAAGCGTAAGCTGGGTTTACAAAAACCAGCAGGATCTGGGCGGCGTGAAGCTCGGGGGTTCTCTATTTTTTCCAAGCAAGGAGGACCTTTATGAGCGTTTATTTCAAAGCAGGCAAGGGATGGAGGTACGACTTCAAGATCGAGGGCAAGAGGTACACAAAAGCCTGGTTTCAGACCAAAAAAGAAGCCAGACAGGCAGAAGCAAGGATGCGAGAAGAGCTTCTCAAACCCTCAGACATGATTCAGGAGAAGTCAACAGACATGGTCTTTGGGGATCTGGTTAACCTCAGGCTGGACCATGCAAAGGCATATAATTCAGAAAGTCATTATAATGCCTATGTGTATCTGGCTAGAAGATGGGTAAAAAGATGGGGGAGCCTTCGCTGCAGTGATTTGTCCCTGCCGATGATCCAGAAACACCTTCTCGAAAGGAGGGCAATATCTGCTTACACTGCAAACAAAGACCTGCGCTATCTCAGGGCAACCTTTAACTACGGGATAAAAAAGCACTTCATAGAAAATGATCCAACAGAAGGGCTTGATTTCTTTCCAGTAGAAAAAAAAGAGAAATATGTCCCGTCAAATGATGACCTGAACAAGGTCATTGAGTGTGCAGAAGGCGAGGAAAAGGACTATCTTATTGTGCTACGAGAGACGATGGCAAGGGTTGGAGAAATCAATCGCCTCACGTGGAATGATATTGATCTTAAATCCAGCACAGTCACTCTGTATACCCGTAAGAAGTCCGGCGGACACCTTACCCCCAGAAGGTTACCCATGACAAAGTGTCTTCATGAGACATTAACCCGGATGTATTCAGAAAGAGATAGCTCAAAGCCTTGGGTGTTCTGGCACAAGTACTGGAGCAACAAAGCAGGCAAGATGATGGAAGGACCATATGGCGATAGGAAAAAGCTTATGAAAAGGCTTTGCGAGAAAGCTGGTGTAAGATATTTTCGCTTTCACCCTATCAGGCACTTAGGTGCTTCTGTAATGGACAACCAGAGCGTTCCTATTGCTGCAATACAGAGAATACTTGGGCATGAAAATAGAAAAACTACGGAAATCTATCTTCATTGCTTAGGTGATCTTGAACGGAATGCTATGAGTGTATTTGAGCAGGCCAGAGAAAGTCACACACAGAGTCACACACAGGCAGGTTAGCAAAAAAATAGGCGGCTACCTCGATTGAACGTAACCGCCTGAAACAACAGAGAAAAAATGGTGCCGAGGGACGGAATTGAACCGCCGACACGGGGATTTTCAGTCCCCTGCTCTACCGACTGAGCTACCTCGGCATTGACATCGGAAAGATGGCTTATAGCTGAGTGCTTTTTCTTTGGCAAGAACTTTTTTTTTAAATTTCAAATTTACATTTTTCACCAAGCAGGGTATTGATAGTTTCTGGCAGGAATAATAAGTTGAAATAATATTCTATCAAGCCCGATTTTCTGACCATATTAAAGCAATGATAAGGAGTGAATAATGGTATCTATCGTCTGGTTAGGCTTATGCTACATTCTTGGTTCTCTACCTTTTGGACTTTTGATTTCCCAGTCATTCTGCAAAATAGATCCGAGACAGCAAGGCAGTAAAAACATTGGCGCAACTAATGTTGCCAGGACTTGTGGCTTCCAGTATGGGCTGGCTGTATTGCTTCTGGACATCCTTAAAGGCTATTTGCCCATTATGCTGGCTTTCAAATTCAGCGGCTCAATTATTCTTGTTTCCCTGACAGGCCTGGCACTCGTAGCTGGCCATATGTACTCTGTTTTTCTTTATGGAAAAGGAGGCAAAGGCGTGGCCACCACTGTTGGTGTTTTCTTAGCTTTAGCTCCTGTAGCCACCGTCTGGGCAGTTGGAATCTGTCTTGCAGTCATTTATTTGACCGGCTTTGTATCCTTAGGATCATTAGCCTTAGTAACGGCAGCTCCACTGACCTTTCTTTTTACTGGAAACTTTGCCTACATTATTGCAGCTCTCCTTATCATGGGCCTTGTATTCTGGAGGCATGAAGAAAACATTCACAGACTTTTAAGCGGGGAAGAAAACAGCTGGCGCAATAAAAAATATGAAGAATAAAAAATCTCTTATATAGTGCTCTAAATATATAGAGACGCTTTTGCAATAAAGCCCACTGGCGTATGCTGGTGGGCTTTTTTGTTTGGTCGCAACTGTTCATCATGACAATTTCCCCGGATCCGAATTCCCGGACCAGAGATAAATATATGGCGAGCATTTACAATCTTTCAGATATGGCTGTCTAAAACATCAACTAAGGGGGCAAGGGTTGATTTATCTAAGGCAGTAATGGGAATTCCGGCAGGAAAAATATTCTTAACGATATTTCTCTGGTCCTGTGTCAGCTTGTCCCATTTATTCAAAGCCAGAACTGTTCTCTTCTGATCAAGACCAAGATCTCCCAAGATTTTTTCAACAGCCTGAACCTGATCTTCAACTTCAGGGTGTGCAACATCAGCCACATGCACCAGTATATCGGCCTGGGATAGTTCTTCCAAGGTAGCCATGAATGCCTCCCTGAGGTCCTGGGGCAAGTCTTTGATAAACCCCACAGTATCTGTAAGAATAATCTCTTTATCCTTGGGAAATCTGAGACGTCTGCTTGTGGGATCAAGGGTAGCAAAAAGCTTGTCCTGGGCAAGAATTTCACTATGGGTCAAGGTGTTCAGAAGAGTTGATTTCCCAGCATTGGTATAGCCCACAAGGGAAATAACAGGCACATCCCCCTGTTGCCTTTTTGACCTGGTATTCTGGCGATGCTTGCGCAGACTGTTCAGGTCATCTTTTATTTTTTTAATTCTGTCTCTGATCTTGCGTCGATCCAGCTCAAGCTTGGTTTCTCCTGGTCCACGTCCGCCAATGCCACCTGTAAGCCTGCTCAAGGCCCGGTCCTGCTTGATCAGCCGCGGAAGGGTATATTTCAGCTGGGCCATTTCCACCTGAAGCTTGCCTCCTTTGGATGTGGCGTGCTGGGCAAAAATATCCAGAATCAGTTGCGTACGATCCAGAACTTTTCTTTCCGTCATGGAGGCAATATTGCGAAGTTGAGTAGGAGTAAGTTCCTGATCAAAGATTATGACCGAAGCATTATGCTGCAGGGCCATTACCTCAAGTTCTGAAAGTTTTCCTTTGCCAAGAATATATCTGGGGTTGACTTTGGGAACCCGCTGAATCATGGACCCGGCTATATCCAAGCCTGCTGTTTTGGCCAGGTCCTTTAATTCCAAAAGAGACCTTTCAAGTTCCTTTCTAATGGCTGTACCCACACTGACCAGTATTCCCCGTCCCTCTCTGGCCTCAACTTCAAGCGTTGCTCCCAGACGGTCCAATTCTTTTTCTAATGATTCCACATTTTTCTGGAAATCAAAATCAACCCTGTCCCAGGGAACAGGATCATGGATGAGATATGGATCGTTGCGGGGATTGGGAGGCAGCATGTGTGCCCATTGAAACTTGTCCGGCCGGCCCTGATGGTCAAAGGTCAAGAGAGATACTGAGTCAAGACGCAGAAAGACCATATCCATAAGGTCTTCCCTGGTCAAAAAAGATGAACCAAGATGAGTATGAAAAAGCCTGATCCCACTCAGTCTGCCAGAACTTTGACGCAGCCTTTCAAGTCTGGGGATCAGAATTCCTTCATGGTCTCCCACCAGAACCATAAGCACATGGCCACGCCGATCAATGAGCAGGCCAATCTGTCTCTTGATCTGTCCTGTAATATCTGCCAGTTCGTGGACTTGCTCCGGTGTAAAACCCGGGGATGAGGGGTAAACTCTGAAATATAATCTGGAAAGGGCCTTGACCTGGCTGGGCTTAAGGCCGGTGAGATTTCCTTGAGGTTTTCTGGCTATGTAAACTTCTCCTTTAAAAAATTATTGAATATGTTTTTCGCGCATGTATTCAGAAATCATCTGATCATAACGTGACGTCATGTCAAAGGTATGCCAGGCTGTTTTCTGTCTGAAAGTAAGGTCAATACTGCCTGATTCATTCATCTGCTTCATAAATGAAGCATAGTAGTCAGGATGAGGCAGTACACAGATACTGAAAAAATTCTTGGCTGCAGCACGCAAAAGAGTTGGACCACCGATATCAATCTTTTCAACAGCATCGCGCAGACCTGCGTCCTGGGAAACAGCTCCGGCAAAGTCATAAAGATTTACACAGACGAGATCAAAAAATTTGATGCCATGCTTCTCTATGGTCTGACCATGATCAGGATTATCCTTGTCAGCCAGGACACCTGCATGAACTGCCGGGTGAAGAGTCTTTACCCTTCCCCCTAAAATTTCAGGAAAACCAGTAACATTACTTATTCATGTGACCGGAATATTATTCTCTCTGATAATTTTTGCTGTTCCGCCGGTGGAAACTATTTCCACATTTTTTTTCTCAAGGAACCTGGCCAGCTCAACAATACCGGTTTTATCGGTAACGCTTATCAAAGCCCTTTTTATGGAAAGATGCCTCATTCTTACCTCCCTTCAAATTAAATCCTTGCCAGAATTATTCAGGCCTTGCAAGAAATTTAGGTTAAGGGACCGGACAGACTCAAGATGCATACAGTCTGGCCGGCCCTTCATGGGGGAGGAGGATTCTCATCAGGATATTTCTTTTAAAAGTTCCTGGGCAGATTCATTTTCCGGCTCAGCATCTATGATGATTTCCAAGTGTTTTTTGGCTTCTTCATTACGGCTCAGACTTTTGAGGCATCCTGCCAGAGAAAATCGAATCTCTGTTTTGGAAGGCTCCATTTCCAGAGCATTTTCCAGATATTCAATGGCTGTTTCAATTTTACCGGTGGAGTGAGCAGTCTGCACAAGACCGTACAAGGCAATAATATTGGAGGGATTAACCTCAAGAGATCTTTTAAACAAAGTATATGCCCTTTCAGGGGAACCTATTTCAGTCTCAATAAGTCCAAGCCCTGCAAAAGCCTTGTCATTCGCCTCCACGTTGGTGGCTTTTTCATAAAGAGTGCCTGCTTTTTTCAATTCACCTTTTTGAACCGCTATTGTTGCCAGTCCTATATAGGGGTCAGCATGAACACCATTGGATCCAGCAGCTTTCTGGTAATATTGCTCAGCTTTATCCAGTTCACCCATAAACAGATAGCACTCTCCCAGTTCCTTGTTAATTTCATAATCAAGATTGTTACTCATAATTCTTCTCCTCCAGAAGTTTTCAATTTTTTCCGTTGAAAAACCTCAAGCAACATGCATGCCATACAGATTGCTTCGCTCGCTACGCTCCCTCGCAATGACAGATGCGCCATAACTAATATGGCTATCAGGTGCCGCTAGGAAACCCGACAAAAGAGTTCGCGAGCAAAAGATACTTGGGCATTGATCAAAGGGCCACAATTACTTTGGAACAGGAGTTGCTAAGGCATAAAGGAAAAGAAAAACTGTTGAACATTCATATAAAGGAGTTTTCCCCCATGAAGTCACTGTTTGGAACCCATATTCATGTTACATCTAAGGTGCTGGACATGCGGCTGGAGCGTCAAAATGTTGTCTCTTCCAACCTGGCCAATGTCACAACCCCAGGATATAAGGCCAGGCGCGTAGAATTTGAAGAAGCACTCCAGTCAGCCCTGGGCTTAGACGGAAAAGGAACGGTCTCAAGGACAGATAAAATGCATATACCTGCCAAATTTGACCCCAAATCATTTGGAGCAGACTTTATCAAGAGCATAGAACCCCGAGTCTATCAAGGTGAAGACTCTGTTGATCTGGACAAAGAAATGGCCGTCATGGCCAAAAATACCTTGATGTACAATGCTCTGGCTCAAATCCAGCATAAAAACTTTGAAGGTATCAAAACCGTCATTACAGAAGGAGGAAGATAATGAGCTTTATGAAATCTCTTGATATAAGCGCATCCGCCTTGAGCGCGGAAAGAACTCATTTAAATGTCATTTCCATGAACCTGGCCAATGTCAATACAACCCGTACAGCTGAAGGCGGACCTTATAAACGCAAAACCGTCCTGTTTCAGGCTACCCCGGTGGAAACCCCGTTTGGCAAGGCCATGCAGACCGAGCTTGAACGAGAACTCAGAGGGGTTAAAGCCAAAGCTGTCTTAAATGATAACCGTCCATTTAAACTGGTCTATGATCCAGGACATCCAGATGCCAATAATGAAGGCTACGTAAGCATGCCTGACATTAATGTGGTGGAAGAAATGGCCAACATGCTCACTGCCATGCGCACCTATGAAGCCAACGTCTCTTCTATAACCACTTCCAAAGCCATGTACAACAAGGCCTTGGAAATTGGGCGCTGATGATAACAGACCAGCCTGACAAAAAGTCTTCTATCAACTTTGAGGATGTAACGGAGAAATAACATGTCGATATCACCTATGGCCATGAAGGCCTATACCAACGCATTAGAAAATGGTAACGAGTTTAAATCCCAAAAAAATGAAAAAGTTTATGATGACTTCTCAGATACCATCAAGAACTCTCTAAAAAGAGTAAACGATATGAATACTGAAAAAAATCAGATGATTAAAGCTTTTGCTTCAGGAGAAAACGAAAACGTACATGAACTTATGATTGCCATGCAGAAAAGCAGCGTAGCCATGCAGATGACAACAGCAGTCAGAGGTAAAGTCATGGAAGCCTACAAGCAGATTATGCAGACTCCATTCTAATTGACGATCTCATCTACCTGTCAGTCAGAATTATTAACAACCAAATACTCAAAACCTTTTTTCACAGGGGTTAGGACATGCCTCCTTCATTAGAAAAATTTATGACAAAGGTGACTGGTGCCTGGAACAACAGCACCGTATCTCAGCGGATACTCATAGGTGGACTGGCTGGTTCAGTCATCATTACCTTTTTTCTGCTCATGTTTTTTCTTACAAGAGCTGATTATGAAGTTCTTTACGCCAATCTCCATACAGAAGATGCGTCCAGGACAATGAACGTCTTGGAAAAAGAAGGCATCAGATATAGATTGGAAAGCGGAGGCTCAACAATACTCGTTCCCAGAGAGGATGTACACAGGGTCAGGTTAGTTGTTGCTGGTGAAGGAGTTCTTCATGGCAGCGGTATCGGCTTTGAACTTTTTGATGAAAGCAAAATCGGGCAGACTGACTTTGTACAGAGGATAAACTATCAACGCGCCCTACAGGGTGAACTCTCCAGAACCATTGCTGAATTTGATGAAGTTGAACAGGCCAGGGTTCACTTGGTACTGCCAGCTCGAAGCCTGTTCATTGAAGAACAGAGCCCTCCTTCTGCTTCAATTGTTCTGCAGCTCAGGTCAGGGCATGGCTTAGATTCCAGGCAGGTTCAGAGCATTGTCAACCTTATCACAACTGGTGTTGAGGGTATGGATGCAGACAAAATCACCATATCCGACACAAGGGGAAGAGTACTTTACGAACCAAAGGCTGAGAGCATTGCCGGCCTTACCAGCACTCAACTTGAATATCAGCTTGCCTTCCAGCAGAACCTTGAAAGACGCATAGAACAAATGCTGACTCCCATTGCCGGACCAGGCAGGGTCATTGCCAAAGTCAATGCTGATCTTGATTTTAATCGCCGCACCATTCGTAAAGAGCTCTTTGATCCTGACAGTGCTGTTGTCCGCAGCGAACAGAGATCTGAAGAACAGAGTAGAGGCGATACTCATATGGAAGCCGGAGTTCCTGAACCTGCCTTCCAGGGAGATGGTTATACAGGACCGGCCACATCCCAGGAAACTTCAAGGGAAACAAGAACAACCAACTTTGAAATCAGCAGGGAAGAACAGAATATTGTCGGTTCCATTGGTGATGTCAGCCGACTCAATGTGGCAGTACTCGTGGATGGAAAATACGTGACCAACGATGCTGGCGAACTGGTTTATGAAGCCCTTGCTCAGGAAGAAATGGAAAGAATCAGGCAGCTGGTCGAACGTGCTGTGGGTTTTGACAATGCCCGGGGAGACAATATTGAAGTGAGCAATATATCCTTTGGGATGCCTGAAGTTGAGCCTGATGCGACACTTATGGACAACCTGGCCAACTACTTTCAGCTTATAGGAAAACCCCTGCTCAATGCTCTTCTGGTTTTACTTTTCCTCCTCCTGGTGGTAAGGCCCATAGTCATGGCCATACTCAAACCCAGGGTTGCTGAGGAAGATGAAGAAATGGCCGGTTTGCCCGAAGGACAGGAGCGCGAAGCTCTTGGTGCGGGCATGAGCGATGAGGAACTGGAAGGCATGCAGGCCCAGAAACGCATTGAGGATATCAAGGCTTTTGCCGCACAACTGGTGGATGAAAACTTTGATCAGGCCTTTGCTGTAGTCAAAAAATGGCTCAAAGAGGAGAAAGCATAAGTGGCATTTCCCGGCAAACTCAGCGGTGTACAAAAAACCGCCATCCTGCTGCTGGCCCTTGGAGACAACTTTACATCTGATGTCTTCAAAAGATTAGATAAAACCGAGATCACTCAGGTTTCCAAGGCCATGCTTGAAATGGAAAGCGTTCCAAAAGAAACAGCAGAAGAAGTACTCAAAGAATTCAATCAGACATTGATTCTGGGTAAAGAAATGCTTCTGGGCGGACCTGAACAGGTCAAACGGATGTTGACTAAACTGTTAGACTCAGACACTGCCAAGTATGTCATGGATGCCCTTGACATGGAAACAGGGCCAACTCCATTTAAAGAATTGGGCAATGTCAGCCCCAAAATCCTGGCCCAGATTCTCAGAAATGAGCATCCCCAGACCCTGGCCCTGATCACTGGACACCTTCATCCTGACAACGCAGGAGATCTCCTGCAGAATCTGCCGCCGGGAATCAGAGCGGAAGTACTCATGAGACTGGCCAAGTTGGAAGCTGTACCTGAAGATATGCTCATGGAAGTTGACAAGGTTTTGCAGAACCAGCTTATTGCCATGGGCGCCAAGGAAGGACGCAAGGTTGGTGGGGTACAGTCTGTAGCAGAAATCCTTAATGCTGTGGAACGAAGTATCGAAGAAGAAGTTCTGTCAGATATTGAAGAAGAGTCCAGCCAGCTCGCTGAAGAAATCAGGCAGCTCATGTTCGTATTCGAAGACATCGAAGAACTTGATGACCGGGCTGTACGGGAACTGCTCAAGGAGATCAGCAATGAAGATCTGACCCTGGCCCTGAAAACAGCCAATGAGGACCTGCAGGAAAAATTCTTCAACAATCTGTCTGAACGTGCAGCCAACATGATCCGCGAAGACCTGGAAATAATGGGGCCTGTGAAACTCAGTGATGTAGAAGCTGCCCAGCAGAATGTGGTCAAAATAGTCCGGCGTTTGGAGGCTGAAGGTAGAATCATCATAACCGGCAAAGGAGGCGGAGATGTCCTTGTCTGATGCTTCAAAAAAGTTCAGTGGTGGCCGGGTTATAATGGGCATGCAGAGCAGAGCCCTGGATGAAATCAATGCTGAGGCCCGAAATGCTGTTCGTTTAGCCACCCCGGAAACTGAAGAGAAATTTTTACAACGGGTCCGGGAAAAGGCCAGGGAAAAGGCAGCACAGGTTATCAACTCAGCCATGACAGAAGCAAGAGCGATCCGGCAGAAGGCATCAGAAGAAGGCCACAGAGAAGGGCTTTCCAAAGCTGATGAAGAAATTTCCGCCATGAAGGAACAGCTCAAGTCTGATGTAGCTCAAATTTTTTCCAACCTGAAAAAAGAAAAACGAAAAATCTGGAATGAGTACCGCCAGGATATGGTTCTGGTGCTCAAGGCATCCGTGGACAAAGTCCTGGGCATTGAACTCAGTGAAAAAAGAACAGAAATTCTCGAATCTCTATTAAATCAGTCTCTGGAACTTGCTGAAAGCAATAAAGAACTGACCATTACAGTATGTCAGGAAGATGAACAAACCGTCAGAGATTTGTTACAGAAGGCTGAAGAAAAATTCCCGGAAATGGGGACTTGTCGCGTAAAATCCTCCAAAAAAATTAAAAAGGGCGGCCTGATTCTGGAAAACGGTAATGGGGTTGTAAATAATACCCTGGAAAGCAGATACAATGAAATCAAAAAAATCGTTGATCAGCTTTCTTTGTCCGAGGAAGATGCATGACCTTAGACGTAAAAACCTGCATTGGTCTTCTGTCGGATATTAATCCGGTCCAGACCTTTGGCAAGGTTTCCAAGGTCATAGGCTTAGTTGTGGAGGGACAGGGCATTAAAGCTCCTCTCGGCTCCATCTGCAGATTACTGCCTGATGAAAAAAACCATGACAACTATATAAATGCTGAGGTTGTGGGTTTCAGGGACGGCGCTGTGCTTTTCATGCCCTATGAAGACATGCGGGGTATCAAACCTGGTACACTCATC
>PWPY01000132.1 GCA_003558575.1 Desulfonatronovibrio sp. | reverse complement strand
TTAAGATACGCCTCCTTATAATTGATTGATTTCCTTGCCAAAAGAAAAAATTCCTCGTTTCTGGAAAGAAAACCGGCAGCTTCAACATCCGGAAAGAAAGACTTTCCGGATGGAAAGTAGCTTAATTGATGATATAAGTTAGTTAGAAAAGTTATGGTGAATAAATACTAAAGAGCAGGTATTTCTCCAGTGAACAATGATTTATTAGAGGTTAAAGCCAGGATTGAGGAACTGAGAAAAGCGATAGAATATCATAATTATCGCTACTATGTCCTGGATGATCCGGAAATAACTGACCCTGAATATGACAATCTGCTTCAGGAATTGATTGGCCTTGAAAATAGATTTCCCGAGCTTGATCATCTATCATCGCCCACCAAAAAAATTGGTGGAGAACCGGTTTCTGCCTTTTCATCTAAGGTTCACTCCATTCCTATGTACAGTTTGGACAACGGGTTTTCCATGGGTGAGCTTGAGGCCTTTTTGAAACGTATTAAAAAACAGATGCCTGGAAAGGACATGGATTTCTGGGTTGAACCCAAGCTTGACGGGTTGGCTGTTGAGGTAATTTATGAACATGGAAATTTTATTGGTGCATGCACCAGGGGAGACGGAATAACGGGTGAGGATGTTACTGCCAACATAAGGACCATAAAAAATTTGCCTCTGGTTCTGCTTCAAAACCATAACCATCCGGAATATCTTGAGGTTCGGGGTGAAGTTGTAATACCCACGAAGGATTTTGAAAACCTCAATGCCTTAAAGATCGAAAAAAATGAAAAACCATTTGCCAACCCAAGAAACGCTGCAGCAGGATCAGTACGACAATTAAATCCCAGAATAACCGCTTCAAGACCTTTATATTTTTTTGCTTATGGTATCGGACTTGTCCGTTATGGCAGACATGATCAGTGGAAATCCCAAAAGGATATATCTGAGGGGTTAAAATCCTTAGGCATAGCTTCAGTTCCCCAAGGCAAAGTATGTAAAGGATTTGAAGATATTGCAGGATTTTTTGACAAACATATGCAGCAAAGGAAAGAGAGCCCTTTTGAAATTGACGGGCTGGTGGTAAAGGTCAATGAACTGGAAGTGCAGGATAGTCTTGGATTTACATCAAGGGCACCAAGGTGGGCCATTGCTCTTAAGTTTCCAGCGATACAGGCTCGGACCAGACTGAAAAGTATTCAGGTTCAGGTTGGAAGGACTGGTGTCCTTACCCCGGTGGCATTTCTTGAACCTGTGAATGTAGGCGGGGTGATTGTTTCCAGAGCCACTCTTCACAACGAGAATGAAATTAAAGCCAAAGATCTGCTGATCGGTGATAAGGTGCTTGTGCAGAGAGCAGGGGATGTAATACCCGAAATAGTCAGGCCACTCAAGGAATATCGCACAGGCTCTGAAAAGGAATTTGTTTTTCCGGAAAAATGTCCATCATGTCATACTCAGGTCAACAAGCTCAAAGGAGAGGTAGCCTGGCGCTGCACAAATATTTCCTGTCCTGCCCGTCTGGAACAGGGACTTATCCATTTTGTGAGCAGAAAAGGTTTAGACATAGAAGGCCTGGGAAAAAAATGGGCTCAGATATTTGTTAAAAAAGGACTGGTTGAAAAAATTTCAGATATTTTTTCTCTTTCCAAAGGTGACCTGTTGGCACTGGAGCGCATGGGAGAAAAATCAGCCGAAAACCTGCTTGATTCCATCAGTCTTTCTGTAAAGAATGTTACCCTGCCCAGGCTTATTTTTGCTTTAGGGATCCGACATGTTGGTGAGCAAACAGCAAAAAGTCTAAGTGAAAAGTACATCGATCTGGATGCATTGGCTATGGCTGATGAAGAAGAATTAAAACTTATAAATGATATCGGGCCTGAAGTGGCATCTTCCATAGTTGTTTTTTTCAAAAATCCGGATAATCTGCAGCTTTTAAACGACTTGAAGCACAAGGGAGTCTGGCCGGTGATGGAGACTGGCTCTACTGCTCATGACTTTCTTAAAGGCCGGAAATTTGTGTTTACCGGCGGGCTTGAGAACCTTACCCGGGATCAGGCCAAAGAGTTGGTGGAGAAGAATGGAGGCAGGGTGATTGGCTCCATTTCCAGAAATGTTGATTTTGTTGTGGCTGGGGAAAATCCAGGGTCCAAGTTAGAAAAGGCCAGGCAGATGGGGCTCAGAATAATAAATGAGAAGGAATTTGCCGATCTTATGGCAGGTTGAAATGTATCAATAATACAGGAAAATTCAAGAAACGGAGTAAATCGGTATGCAAATTAAAATAGTTGTAACAGGTGTTAACGGAAGAATGGGCAGCACAATAGCCAACCTGGTCAAGGAAGACCCGGAAGTTGAACTTGCGGCTGTTGTGGAAAAACAAGGCAGACTTGACGGCCTGGAAAAATATGATTGTATCTCTGGCAGTGATCTGTCTGATATTCTGTCGCGAGTAGGCAGGTGCGTGGTTATTGATTTTACTTCTCCAGAAGCAAGTCTTGAAGTTGCAAAGGCATGTGCTGATAACAGTGCTGCCGAAGTTATGGGAACTACCGGATTCAATAAGGAACAGATCAGCACCCTTGAGAGTCTGGCTCAGAAAACACCCATTTTCTGGGCTCCCAATATGAGTGTGGGGATAAATGTACTCTTGCGGGTTTTGCCGGAACTCCTTAAACTTCTTGGTGATAAGTATGATCTGGAACTTATGGAGATTCATCACAAGTTCAAAAAAGATGCTCCTTCCGGAACCGCTCTGAAATTGGCTCAGGTTCTTGCTGAATCTCAGGGATTGAGTCTTGATGAATATGGTGTTTTCTGCAGAGAAGGCATTATTGGCGAAAGAAAAGATAAAGAAATGGGAGTTCAGACCCTGCGTGGTGGTGATGTTGTTGGTGATCATAC
>PWPY01000347.1 GCA_003558575.1 Desulfonatronovibrio sp. | reverse complement strand
TGCACTCTGAACACCACCATTCTGCTCTTACCATGAAAAAATGTTGCAGTGGAAATAATACTGATCCCCATATTAAAAATAAGCCCAGAAACCTCGGCAATAACTCCCTTGCGATCTTCTATCTCAAACACAATTCTGGACCCGCCCTGTTCAAGCCCCATCTCCTCCACAAGAACGTCAAGCAGAATATCCCTGTTAATATAACCCACAAGCCTGTCTTGGGAGTCAAGAACCGGAAGGCCGGCCAGGTTGTAGTCGAACATAATCTTTGCTGCAACCTCAATTTCTGCCTCGGGCATTACAGAAGGAACATCCTTCTTGATTATCTTTTTTACGGTCATTTTATTAAGAAGATAATTAAGCTCATGTTTACTCAAGGTAGTGGCCGGAGACGGCAAAGAAGAACGAATGTCTTCTTTGAGAACAGCACCAATAAACCTGCCGTCCTCAACAACCATAAGCATCCACATCTTATTTTCAGTCAAAACCCGGTCAGCATCCAACATCAGGGTTTCAGCCGTGATGGTGGGAAACTTTTTTGACATTTTCAGTCCCACAAACATGTTGCTATCCTCCTAAAGAGTCTGAATAAAATTAATTTAATAAAAACATCTCTTCACTCATTGTTCCATTAACGGCAGATAATTGTGGTAAGCGGATCAAAGCGTCCATTGAACTCATGCGACACTAAAAAACTGGTAACTGTCCACCAAACTTTTCTACTTTTGGATAAAGCCTGCATTCTGGTTGGTTCTCGCCATTGCTGCTTGTTTGACCAGCTCTGAGCCCGTTAGTCAAAATCATGGATATAAAGACGGATTTTCGGCTTATTGAATAAGTTAATGGTTTTGACTTACGGACTCATGCCGGGAGTTTGCAGCAACAGAAAATCAACCAGAATGCAGGCTACCACCACACCATGGTGAATAAATACAAAACTGATTAAAACCATGCCCGCATCACAAGGCAGGCTCAAGTCCAAAATTCAACTTTTCAACCTAAGACGCATCACCAGAGCATCTTCATTATTATCCGGGTAGTACTGCTTTCGTCTGCTGATCTTTTCAAATCCAAGGCTGGTATAAATTGATAATGCGGGAATATTGGAAGGCCTGACTTCAAGAAAAATATTTTTGACCTGATTAATTTTACAGGTTTTAATGGCCTCAGCAGTCAAAGCTTTGCCAAAACCTGACTTTCTGCTACAGGGGTCTACAGCCAGGTTAAGGATTTCAGCCTCATCAAGGGTGGAATAAAATGAAATATAGCCAGCCAGTTTATTGGCTGAAAATACCCCCATGATTCTAAAGCTGTCCTGTTTCATAATATCCTGATACTGTTCAACGCTCCAGGACAGGGCAAAGCAGGCTCCTTCTAAGGCAACAAGTTCTTTCAAGTGAATCTCTTCCAGACAAATTATTTGCTCAGACTTGATGTTCATGATTGAGTTATTATGAAAAAAACAAAAAAAATAAAGCACCCCCATAAAACAGAGTACCTGGAGGTGATGGATGAGACAAACAGGCCTCTGGCAATTATGCCAAGGCTTGAAGTTCACCGCCAGGGCCTGTTCCACCGCTCGGTAATCGTTCTTGCCTATGACAGCAGTTACAGGCTCCTCTTGCAGAAAAGAACAAAAAACAGAACAGTCTATCCGGGGAGGTGGGACCTGTCAGCAACAGGTCACGCAGCCGTGGGAGAATCAACCTTTGAATCCGCCATGAGAGAACTCAGAGAGGAAATAGGGATAATCCCCCCAGCGCTTAAACTGCTGACTGTTATCAAAGGAAGCAGCAGTACAAACTTTGAGTATGTATACCTGTACAGCGCTGGCAGAAGAATCGGAGTCCCGGCACCCAACCCAGAAGAGGTCGAAGACATAATATTTGTAAGCAAAGACGATCTTGGATCAATGGCCAGGGAATTTCCAGATATCCTCACTCCCGGGCTGGTTTATTTGTGGGAACGAGGTTTTCTTTTCCCCAGACTTTAAATTTGGATAAGTTTTAATTTATATATGCATACCTGTATTTTTTCTCGTTAGACAAAGTCATGCCCGCTCCTCTGACAACGGTGGTAAGGGGATCCTCATCAACATGGACCTCGGTCTGAACCTCTTTACAGATCAGTTTATCAAGGCCTTTAAGCAAAGCACCTCCACCTGCCAGAAGAAGCCCATTGTCAGCTATGTCGGATACAAGTTCCGGAGGTGTCTTTTCAAAGGCCCTTCTCACCGCCTGAACAATGGCATTTACAGGCTCGGAAATAGCCTCACGTATCTCACCATCACCCACCTGAACATACTTGGGATTGCCATTTACAATATTTTTTCCCATGACCTTGTAAGTCATGGTCTCTTCCATGGGATAAGCCGTTCCAATGGCCATTTTGACTTTTTCAGCCATGTTTTCGCCAATGAGAAGCTGATACTGATCCTGCATATACCTTTGAATGGCTTCATTCATTTCATCTCCTGCAATTCGCACAGACTCGGAATATGCCACAGCAGAAAGAGATATTACTGCCACTTCCGTGGTCCCCCCTCCAATATCAACAACAAGGTTTCCCATGGGCTCATCAATGGGCATTCCCGCTCCAATGGCTGCACACATGGGTTCTTCCATGAGACTGACTTCTCTTGCTCCTGACTGGAGGCCTGACTCAATTACCGCCCTCTTCTCCACCTGGGTTATTCCTGTGGGAACACAGATAACTATCCTGGGTTTGACCAGATTCATTCCCCGAATTACCTTTTTAATAAAAAAAGTTATCATGGCGTTGGTAACTTCAAAGTCAGCAATGACACCGTCTTTCATGGGTCTTACAGCAACTATCTTCTGAGGGGTTCTACCCAGAAATTCCTTGGCTTCTCTGCCCACAGCAAGCACCTTT
>PWPY01000021.1 GCA_003558575.1 Desulfonatronovibrio sp. | reverse complement strand
TTATAATTGATTGATTTCCTTGCCAAAAGAAAAAATTTCTCGTTTCCGGAAAGAAAACCGGCAGCTTCAACATCCGGAAAGAAAGACTTTCCGGATGGAAGCAACTTAAGGATAATAACGAAGGTGTACTTATGAACAGTAACAATATGTTTAACTCATAAAAGGAGGCTATGGAAATATGCAGACAAATATCAAACCCAGGCTGCTGCTGACCGATGATGAAGAAAGGTTCAGGACCACGCTGGCCAAAAGATTATCTGAAAAAGGATATGAAGTGGCTGATGTGGGCAGCGGTAATGAAGCCCTGGGCTACATCAGTGAGAACGGTGTGGACGTGATTGTTCTTGACATCAAGATGCCTGGAATGGACGGAATAGAGACGCTAAGGCAGATTAAAAATATTGATCCCGGAATCGAAGTGGTCCTTCTCACTGGCCATGGTACTGTGGAAACAGCCATTGAAGGCATGAGAACAGGAGCCTATGATTATCTGATGAAGCCTTGTGAGATTGATGAACTCATGGAAAAAATAAACGGGGCTTTTGAGGTGAAAACAAAACGAGATGAGCGCCTGAAAAAGGCTGAAGAGAGAAGTCGCTTAGATAAGCTGGAAAAGGCTGTAAGGTTTTAAAACAAGAAGCCCGTCATGAATTACTATCAGGACGGGCTTTTTGTTTTTAGTAAGGGGTTCTGATTCAGTTAACAGACTGTTGGGTAAGGACTTTTTCAACACTCAGTTAGTATTATTTTTCAAAAGTATAGTTACCTTTTAGAAACTGCTCAACATACCAGGCAATCTCCTGGTCATCTGTGATGACCATGTCCAGAAGCAGTATTGAACCCAGAAGCCGTCCAATGAGGTTCAGCCTGTCACCCAGCCTTTTGCAGTCATATTTTTTCATTTCCGCTTTGATCATGTCACTGCTCTGCTCTGCCTTGAACCCCAGTTTTTTGAGGATGGCACCAATCAGGGTGGCTCGCCTGGTCCTTCTTTGGACATCTGCAGCACCTCCTTTGAAAGAAAAGGTGATGTAGTTGTCGTTGACGTACTTAGAGCAATATGCATCGATGGTAACAAAGTGATAGCCCAAGCTGGCATTGAAGTTCAGGTACTCTTTAGAAAGAATCGCATAGTTGGGTATGTCTATGCCTGCCTTCTGAGCAGATTCCTCCGTCATCCTTTTTCTAACTATGGAAGCGAAATCAACCATGTTTAAGTCGGCAGGAGTGGTCCAGCGCACATCTTTATGGAACATGCCTGCAAGCAGGGCCTTGAAGGGCATGGAAAGGATGTTTTTCTGGGTAGCTTTGGTGTCAGGGGAGATGTCCTTGAGTCCACCTCCAAGGTCAAGAATTTCTATGTTTAGATCAGGAGTAGTATCCAGATGAGTGGTTCTATATCGTCCAGTCCGAATGTCCCGGTTTAGATTGAACATTTCGCGCATGGCCATCTCGTGGGAAAAACGGACTATGTCGTGCAGAGTTATGCATCCAGATGGCCTGAAGTTGTTTTTTTTCGGGTCAGTAAGGTTCAATGGGATGATTTTTTTGAGTGTATTATGGACCAGCTTCCATACGGGGCTGTCCTTCATAAGGTTGACGGGCTTGGTCTGCCTGAGCAGTGTCTGCACCTCACCGAGGTATACTTTCCTCTGGTTGGCATCCAGGGTAATGGTCTGATAATTGGGAATCAGCCTGGTTGCATTGGTCGTAGATACCAGGGTTGGCAACCTGAACTCACGGGCAACAGATGACATATGTCCGGTAACACTGCCAACATCGGTAATGATGCCTGATATTCTGGACATAATGGAAACATAGCGGGGTGAAGTCTGGGGAGCAATAATTATAGCTCCTTCAGGAACAGCTGAGAGGTTGTGGTCTGACTGAACGTGATAGGCAGGACCCGATGCAGTTCCAGAGGATGCAGTCATTCCGCCTTCTAAGATCAGTTCGTAGGCTGAAAGGTCCTGCATGTGATCATCATCTTCATTAACGTCGTCAACTATACGTTGCAGTGGTCTGGCCTGAAGCAGAATTATGTTTCCTGATCTATCTACTGCCCACTCCATATCCACTGGCCAGGCAAAGTGTTCTTCAAGCTTCAGGGCATAATCTGCCAGAGTTTCAATCTGCTGCTGATTTAAGCATGGGATATTTTGCAGTTCAGCTGGTACCATTTGGGTAACAATACCCTGCTCATTGTCTATGGTGATCATTTCTTTTTTGGTCTGAATATTATGATCCACAACCTTGCGTGTCGTTCTGCTGAAACGCCAGAAATCTGTTGGCATTGAACCGTCCACCACGCTTATTCCCAGACCCCAGTTTGCGCTTATATAGAGGTCGTCGTCCTGATGACTGGTCGGACTTACACTGTACATGACTCCGCTACTTGCCGAGTCGACCATGACCAGACAAAGAACACTCATAAGTACGTCAACGTCCCGGTAGCCCTTACTGCGTTTGTAAAAAACCGCCCTGGGGTTGAAGGCGCTGGCCACAACTTCCTTGTAGGCTTCGACTATGTTTTTGGGGGTGATATTGAGCAGGGTGCTGTGCTGTCCGGCAAAAGATGATTCAGAGTCCTCCCCAGTGGCGCTGCTGCGGACAGCAAGCCGGATGTCAGACCCCAGTTCTTTTTGGATTATGGTCATTTCCTGGAGGATTGAATTTTCCAGTTGCTGAGGAAGATGTGAATCCTTGATCAGGGATTTGATTTCGCTGCATGCACTGTTGAGGGTGCTGGTATCGGAAATATCAATGTTTTTCAGCCGCTCTTTGACCAGTTTATTGATGCCGCTTTGTTTGAAAAACTGATGGCATGCATAGGCTGTGACTCCGAAGCCCTGTGGTGTGGGCAGTCCGGCCATATTGCGGATCTCTCCGAGGTTTGCTGCCT
>PWPY01000056.1 GCA_003558575.1 Desulfonatronovibrio sp. | reverse complement strand
CTTTGAAGTAAATTTAGTCCTGTAACGATTTTGATTAACGCTCTCTAACTCGTTCAGACAGTTTACGCCCAGTTTGCCGAACCTCCAAAACATCTGTAAAAAGTGAGTACTATGGTGAATGGTTACTTAATTTTTTGCTTAACTGAGAGAACTGATGCTTGAGTCAATGCTAATTACAATCAATGCCTGGATAACTCAGGGCGCAGGGGTTGCCTTAATGGGATCGTTCCTCTGGGGGGTGGTCAGTGTGGCCTTCAGCCCCTGCCACCTGGCTGCTATTCCTCTAATAGTCGCTTATGTAGGTGGGCAGCAAAAAATACTTCAGCCCAGGGAGGCTGGTGCTTATTCTCTTTTGTTCAGTCTGGGGCTTTTCATCACTATTGCTGTTATCGGGGTGATCTGCGCTGCCCTTGGGCGTGTTCTGGGAGATCTGGGTGGACACTGGCAGATCCTTATCGGGGCCATCCTTATCTGGATTGCCTTGGGCATGATGGGGGTACCACAATGTTCTCTGCCTGGTGGATTTCTGCATAAGTTCAAGCTTCGGGGTTACCTGGGCGCCCTGGGACTGGGGCTTGGGTACGGAGTTTTGTCAGGCATGTGTACTTTTGGTTTCCTGGCCCCTATTCTGGCCATCATTACGGTTCAGGAAAAAATTGTTACCGGGTTGACCATGGTTGTGTTGTTTGCGCTGGGGCATTGTCTACCCATATTTATTGCCGGAAGTTCAGCTGCTTTTGTCAGAAGGGTGACTGAGCTCAGGGCCTGGCAGGGGGCGGGGATATGGTTCAGGAAGGGAGCTGGATTCTTAATACTTATTCTGGGTGTTTATTTTGTTTTGAGTCCTTTTTTTACATAGACTGCTACAAAAATATTAACCATGCTATAAGCACAGTGACTGAGCCAATATGAATGGAGAAACTGAATTATGCTGAAATAAAGTAATTATCTATCAAGATCAATTAAGAAGACCTGGACCCCGGATCCGTCATCCCGGACTCGATCCGGGACCGGGGTGACGGTTAAAGCAGCCTGTTGCCCTTTTCCCGTCATTCAGGCGAAAGCCGGAATCCAGTGCAGTTGAATAGCCATATGCCGTATGCGGTGAACAGTTACGAAATAAATGCAAAATTCTGAGTTATATTTGGTCAGGGTATTTTTTTGGGGATATTGAATTCATCCTTCCAGCGTGGAAGAAGCACGAAGTCGTGTTCTGGCCAGGAAAGTTTGTAACTGTGAAGAAGCATTGTCTGTCCATATTTTAAGCCATTTCCATATTTTTTATCCCCAACAACGGGAAATCCTCTTTTTGCCAGCTGGAACCTGATCTGGTGGGTTCTGCCAGTGAATATGACTATTTTTAAGAGGGAAAAATCTTTTCCTGTTACGATGCAGTCTACCTTTGATAAGGCTGTTTTTCCCTGTTCTTCAGTGCATACTCCATGATATTTTTTCTCAACTTTGTCCTGCATCTTAAGTCCATTATCCTGCCATGAACCTTCAACCCATGCCAGGTAGACTTTTCTCAGGTCTGGCGTACTCCATATATCGTGCATTCTGCGCAACCAGGAATACGATTTGGCAAAAAGGATGAGTCCGGATGTATCTTTGTCTAACCTGTGGACTGGTGTAGGTTTGAATTTTGTGTCCTGAAATTTTGAATGTACCCTGGACACAAGAGTGTCTAATTGCCTGGTTCCGGAATGAACAGGAATACCTGCTGGCTTTTCCAGAACCAGAAAATCCTGATTCTCAAAAATAATGGTTATAGGTTCTTTGTTTGGACCTTCAACTTTTTGAGTATTCTGGTGCGGGGGGATTCTGACTATGTCGTCAGTGCTGATGCGCTGAAACGCCTTGCATCTGCGCTTATTGACTCTAACCTGGCCTGTTCTGATAAGACGCATAAGGCCGGAATCTGGAAAATTCCGGCCCATTTTTCGTTTAAGATAAGATATTATTTTCTGCCCGGATTCCTGTTCCGAAACCCGGCAATTTTCAACTTTGCTCACACTTTATTCCCGACAGACTGATCAGTTTCTTCCTCCCATCATGGCGGGATCCATTTTATAGGCCAGGACAATGGCCTGTTTATTCTGAAGGCCGGTAATACCCGGATGAGTATTGACCAGAACCACAAGTTCCTTATTACCATCACCGTCAAAGTCATAAATTCCAAAGTCAATAATGCTGGCCCTGATTTTCCTGGTGTTCCAATGGATGTTCAAACCAATATCATCCCAGAACAGAGCCCTGATTTCTCCTTCGGAAAAATTACGCTGTCTCGCAAAAATTCTCGACAGTCCTGCAAAGTGCTTATGAGCCAGAACGTGATACTTTGATTCATTGCCTGCTTTGAAAGATACCAGTCTGGTGGGAATGTAATAATAGCTGGGATCATGATCACTGCCTCTGCCAAGACCGGGCATGGTTCCAGCAACCTCAAGGGCAAGGGAGGAACCTGCGTACTCATCATTTGTGGTAAAGCGCAGATTATGGTTTGAACCATAGACCTTGAGGAGGTCATTTTCTGCTATTACTATGAGATGACTGTTATCTTCTTCTGGCAAATACGTGAAGTTGAATATATTGGCATTGGGAGGAAGTGATAGTCTTGGCCCAAGTTCAGGTCCACTGCTGGTCATTATTACTTCCTGAACTGATCCGGGGTTAAAGAGTCTTGTGCCCGAAGAAATTCTCTGCCCAATGAGTTCAGGGCTGTAGAGAGGAGGAAGATCAGCTACATTCATAAAAAATGGAATTCTATTGTGCAGAACCTGGAACGTGTTATCTTCAAAGCTTAGGATAAGAGACCTTGGACGTTCGTCCTGTACAGCTGATACGATTATTTCATCTGTGCCGTCGCGATTAATGTCAAATGTGTTGATATTAAGTGGTTTATAGGT
>PWPY01000324.1 GCA_003558575.1 Desulfonatronovibrio sp. | reverse complement strand
CGTCTTCAGTATTGTTGGTTTGTTTTCTTAAGTAATGAAATATTTCTGTATAGTACGTGTTCATCACATTGTCAAAATCAAATGATGTGTTGTCATTAGCCATACCGTGCCTCCTTCACCCCTATATACAAGATGATAATGGATTGTTCCCGAACATTTCGTGAAAAAAGCGTGTATAAATGGTTAAACGCGTGCGCTGTCACTACCAAAAACGTTCTTTTAATTGGTAGCCTTTCATGCACAATTTTACACGTGACTTCGTTTAAGCGCAAGCGTTCATAAAGTATTATTGTTTGATAATAGCGGGGATTAACATGGAAATCATGCAAGTATTCCACCTTCAAAACCGTGTGTCATCTCAATCCCAAAGTACTTCAATAGCATCGATAATGTCATTTTTCTATGCGTATAAATTTATCAAAATTACCATAAAATAACACGTTCTATTTCATGTTATGAAAGCATAACATTTGAATTATCAAAAGATTGTTGATAAGTTTAAAACATCTAATAACAGCATAAGACGATGGTTTTATGCTTTATTTATTGAAGGGATGGTTTCGAAATGCGTTCAATACAAAAAAGTTTTTTCATGATTTTGTTAATTGTTGGTAGCGTCATTATGATTGTTGGATGTGAAAGTGATTCACCGAATCAACCCACCGATGTCAATGACAATGGTGACCCGCTTGATGATGACAATTCCCAAGACGATATTGCGAAGTTGTCACCGTCGATTTTAGAAGGCATTTATACATCAGCGTTAGAAGCAGGAGACATTGATAGTAGCTATGATGCATGGTTAAACCCATTAGAAGCATCGAGTGGTGTTGCCATAGAAGATATTGTTATTGATGAACTGGGATTGTTAACCATACATTTGCGTAACGATTCAGATTATGTTGTTGGTCGAGTTGCTGAGACTTCCGATGAACCTTTTGGTATTGTTAATCATGCTAAAAATGCAGAAGGGGACATTGTTTTTACGCTTTCGAATGATCTAGAGCTTAATGTTGGCAATGTTTCTACACTAACCGATGTGACCATTGATGAGGGTGCTTTGATATTGATTTTTGATGAAGATGTGCATGTCAATTTAGAAACGCTTGTATCAGAAAGCGTGCCAAATGATTATCATCTTGTACTATTTAGAGGGTTTGATAATGGTTTATTAGACATTCAAGCTGTCCCCATTGGTGAATCCGCCCAAGAACCTGAAATTGTGGATGTTGAAGGGTACCAATTTTTAGGATGGCATCAACCATTCAATGATATTACATCAAATAAAACCATTCATACTGTCTATGAAATTCGTACATTTAGTGTTTCTTTTGATAATCCATACGGTGAGCCCATAGCACCCATTACGAATGTTCCCTATGGCGATGTCGTCTCGCTGCCAACCCTAGTAAGAGAGGGTTACACATTCACAGGGTGGTTTTTACAATCAGATACTAATGTTTCCTTTGATTCTACAACCCCACTCACAAACAATGTTACATTAGTCCCACAGTTTGAAGCAAACACCTATACTATTACATTTTATATTGATGGCGACAATGTAACGCAAACAATGCGTTTTGAAACCGATAATGATTTAACCACGCTAATGCCTCCTACTAAAGCTGAGCATGTGTTTGCTGGATGGTATTTGGATGCCGCGTTAACGCAGCCTTTCACAAGCGGCTTTATGCCACCCAACGATCTTGAATTGTACGGTGATTGGGCAAGCGAAGGATTAATCTATGAAGCCAATGGTGACGAAACATTTACCGTTAGTGGCATTAATCAAATTAAAACGCATCTAAGGATTCCAAATCGTGTATTGGGCGATAATATGTTTACTTTCAGCGGCGAAGTGGTTACTGTTGGCAATGAAGCCTTTCAAGGGTTAAATGGGATTGAATCGCTATATATTGGTAGAAATGTGACAACCATCGACACGGGGGCGTTTCAAAATATTACGACATTATCAAGCGTTGAAATTGCACCACATTCATCTTTGACCACCATAAACGTTTCTGCATTTCAAAATACAGCGTTAAGCAATTTTGCATTACCAGACTCTGTTTTATCTATCGGAAATTTCGCGTTTAAAGATAATGAAAATTTATCAACTTTTACGGTTCATTCATCATCGCAACTCAATACATTCGGCCGTGAGGTTTTTCAAGGCACGATTGTTGAATCGTTTTATTTCCCAGCATCACTTTCATCGATGGGAGTAGGATTATTCCGCGATGTAGAAACATTACAAACGGCACTATTTGCAGAAACGATTGCACTGGACAATATTCCAAATGATACCTTCCGTAATACGGCTCTCACGCATATCGATATCCCTGCAAGTATTGAAAGTATTGGGTTAAGTGCCTTTCAAATGTCTTCGCTTGAAACTGTAGTATTTGCTGAAAATAGTCAATTGACATCACTCGGCAACAGTGCGTTTGCTAGCACGAATCTAACACACGTAACCTTACCAACAACGCTTGAATCCATTAGTAATCGCGCGTTTTATAATACTGATTTGGTCGTTTTGATTTTGTTGAGCACACTCGATGATGATTTGGTAGATTTAGATGGTCAATTTGGATTTTATGAAATGTTTGATTTTACAGATCCTGATTTAACGATATATGTCCCCGATGAAACATTTCCTATTTACTTAGATGAGCCCAACTGGGTTCATTATGCAAGCAAACTTGCACCACTCAGTGACTATGATTCAGAAACAGAATGAAGCAACACAAAAAATTTTGCACACATAATACGTTACGAATGGCTTCTTTAAAGGGTAATACGTTATAAATCAACTTTGGTGCAAAAATTCCCAATATTTCTCAACAAAGATTGCTTGAAATGATGCCCTAAACTTCTTTATAATAAAAGAAAAAAAGGGGGGTTTTTGT
>PWPY01000159.1 GCA_003558575.1 Desulfonatronovibrio sp. | reverse complement strand
TGTCGCGACTGAAAAAATCATCAAGACCATGCTTTATAATGCTGATGGAAAGTCAGTAGCTGCATTGATCCGCGGTGACCGGGAGCTAAATGAGATAAAGCTCAAGAATATTCTCAATGTCCAGAGTCTGACCATGGCTTCAAGAAAAGAGGTGGAGGCATGGAGTGGGGCAAAAGTGGGTTTTGCCGGTCCTGTTGGGCTCAAAGTAGACAGGATAGTGGCTGATCTGGAACTGCAGTTTGATACTGACTGGGTGACTGGAGCTAATGAAGCTGATGCGCACCTCAAGTGTGTTGATTTGAAGCGTGACGCCCAGATTAATGGCTATTATGATCTTCGAACAATTACCACTGAAGATCCATGTCCCAGATGTGCGGGCAGCATTTATCTGACCAAAGGGATTGAGGTAGGGCATATTTTTAAGCTGGGAACCAAGTATAGTGAGGCCATGAAGGCGACTTACTTAGATGAAAACGGCAAGGAAAAGCTGATTATCATGGGCTGTTATGGAATAGGAGTCAGCAGGATCCTGGCTGCCTGCATTGAGCAGAATCATGATGAAAATGGCATAATCTTTACTCCTGCCATTGCTCCCTATGAAGCAGTTGTTGTTGCTCTTAATTACAAAGATGAACAGGTCAGAGAACATGCTGATTCAATTTATGAACAGCTTAAATCCCAGGGGATGGATGTGCTTCTGGATGACCGGGATGAACGACCTGGATTTAAGTTTAAGGATGTGGATCTTATTGGTTCACCTGTACAGATTATAGTGGGCGGCAAAGGGATTAAGAACGGAGTTTTTGAGGTAAAGATCCGCCATTCCGGTGAACGTCATGAAATTCCCATAGATAGATTCGCTGAACGCTTCATAGATCTCAGAGATGATGTACGCAGTCATTTTGGTCTGTAACTCATGTCCCATGTTTTTTCCGTAGCAGAACTCACCTCTGCCATTAAAGAAATGGTGGAGGTGCATTTTCCCTTTATCTGGGTCAGGGGACAGGTTTCCAACCTGTCCAGGCCCGGATCAGGTCATATTTATTTCACTTTGAAAGATGAGCAGGCTGGTCTTCAGGTAGTCTGGTTTAAAAATTCCCAGCCCTTCAGTCGGCAGAAAAACAGTGATCCAGCTTCCACTCTTGAGAACGGTGAGGATGTGGTCTGCGCTGGTAAAATCGGGGTGTACGCGCCGAGAGGCACTTATCAACTAATTGCTGAGCTGGTTCAGGAGCAGGGGCTTGGAGACTTGTTTCTGGCCTTTGAAGCCCTGAAGAAAAAACTTCAGGGCTTTGGCTATTTTGAACAGGAGCGAAAAAGACCAATTCCTTTCTGTCCTGACCGGGTGGCTGTGGTCACTGCTCCCACAGGTGCTGTTATTCATGATTTCATGCGGATATCTCAGGATCTGGGCCTTGGTAGCGAAATAAGGGTTTATCCCTGCCAGGTTCAGGGGGATAAAGCTCCATCTGAGATTGCCCGGTCCATCAGGCTGGCCAATGAACATGCCTGGGCTCAGGTTATTGTCCTCATCCGCGGCGGAGGTTCATTGGAAGACTTGTGGGCCTTTAATGATGAGCAGGTGGCTCAAGCTGTTTTTGAGTCTGAACTTCCGGTTCTGACTGGAATCGGGCATGAGACCGACACTACCATAGCTGACCTTACAGCTGATAAAAGAGTGGCCACGCCCAGTCAGGCCGCTCAAAGTCTCTGGCCCCAGAAAACAGACATGGTTCAGGATCTTGATCAGTTAGAAAACTATCTTATCAGGAATTATGATAAATTTATTCAGTCCCTGACAGAAAAAGTGAACAATCTGTCAAAAGCCCTGGGATGGCTCAGTCCCGAACACCGAATGCAGAGGCTGGGAGAAAGGCTGGAATCCTTAGAAAAAAATCTCATAAGAAACAGCAAAGATTTATGGCAGGCCAAGTCAGATAGACTCAATGATCTTGAAGGCAGATTAAGTTCTAAGTTTGGCCCTGACTACTGGGGGATCAAGCTCAAAAGCCTGGATTATCTTGAGGGCAGGCTTCTAAATTCATCTGCATCTCTTATCAGGCAGAAGGAAAATCAGCTTGATATTGTCAGTGAAAGGCTATCCGGCCTCGATCCTTACGGCCCGATAAAACGTGGCTACTCACTCGTGACACTAAGCAAAAATCGTCAATTCCTGCGTGCCAGGACTGATGTCCATACTGGTGATGAATTAGAGATTGCTGTTGTTGATGGAAAAGTAAAAGCCAGGGTGGAATAAATGTCAGAATTTAAAATCCAGTCAGAATATACCCCTCAGGGCGATCAGATCCAGGCCATTGAAAATCTATTCACAAATATCAGGCAGGGGGTGAACAATCAGGTTCTTCTCGGAGTTACCGGGTCAGGCAAGACCTTTACCATGGCCAATGTCATTGAAAGACTGAACAGGCCTGCCTTAGTAATGGCTCCCAATAAGACTCTGGCAGCCCAGCTCTACAATGAGTTTCGACTGCTGTTCCCTGACAATGCTGTTGAGTACTTTGTCAGTTATTATGATTATTATCAGCCTGAAGCTTATCTCCCTCGAACAGACACTTATATTGAAAAAGACTCATCCATCAATGATGATATTGATAAACTCAGGCACTCTGCCACTCATGCACTGCTCACCAGAAGCGATGTACTTATTGTGGCTTCTGTTTCCTGTATTTATGGTCTGGGTTCACCTGAGTATTATGCCAAAATGATCATTCCCATTGAGGAAGGTCAGACCATAGAAATGGATGAACTTATGGGCAGGCTGGTGGAAGTGCAGTATGAGCGCAATGATTATGACTTTCACAGAGGAACCTTTCGAGTGCGCGGTGATGTTTTGGAGCTTATTCCAGCTTACAGGGTAGAACAGGCCCTTAGAATAGAATTTTTTGGAGATACTGTTGAAGCCATTTAT
>PWPY01000130.1 GCA_003558575.1 Desulfonatronovibrio sp. | reverse complement strand
GTTAGCACATCTGTTCACCCTGGCTAAAGAGGGTAATCCAGCTGCTTTGGAGATTATCAGGGAAACGGCGGAGCATCTGAGCATAGGCATTGCAAATGCAATCCTGGTGTTGGATATTTCCCATGTTATTCTAAGCGGCTATTTCGGCCCTGACGGGGATGTCATTATTGATATTCTGAAAAAGAATATTCAGCAGTACCTTATTCCGAATATCAATTTTGAAATCACCTATGCTCCCTTCGATAAAATTGGACATACCTACGGAGCGGCACTGCTGGTGCTGGAGCACTATTTTGTCGATATCCCCAAAACAGAGACTCCAAAGTCAGGTATCTCTTCGCATTAGGCTGTAGGTTTGACCCGTTGGTCCGCCAGGCGGCTGACAAGCAAGAAACAGCGCAAGAGAGACCACATCTTCAGGTGTTTTTATCCACTCATTTGCACGCCTAAATTCTTCATGCCAAGTTGCTGAAGCCCTTGCCGCTTCGTCAGTATCAACCGGTCCAGGTATCAGTTCATTGACAGTTATATCTTCATTGAGCAGTTCAGCAGCAAGGATGCGGACAAACATAGCCGTTGCTGCTTTTGCACAGGCATATGAAGATATCTCCGGAGCACCTCTTCTTCCGGTACCTGAACCAGTTATGATAATCTTCCCGTCGCCGCTTGTGGTCATCAAAGGAACTGCATATTTAGCACAGTAGTAGACGCTGAGAAAGTTCAGTTCCACGGTATCCTTCCAGACCTTGGGATCACTTTCTGACACAAGACTTCTCTGCATGGTTCCCCCCGCATTGATGAAAAGTATATCCAGCCCTCCCCATCGGTCCTGAATTTCTTTATACAAACCTTGAACCTGCTTTTTTTTTGTAACATCACAGGTATATGCAAATCCTCTGCTGCCAAGCTTCTCGACAGCCAGGACTGTTTCATCCAACTGACTGCTTGTACGGGATACGCACATCACATCCGCTCCCTCTGATGCCAATCCAAGAGCAATAGCCTTACCTATTCCCTTCCCCGCTCCAGTTACTAAAGCCTTCTTTCCTGCTAATCTACCTAGTTCTGGCATATACAACCTTTTCTTTTTGTTTCTCATGTCCTGATCAATACCACTTGGTTTCAGATCTGCTTTTTGTAACTCTATCTCTTTTGAGGATAGGGTTACAAACTATGCTATGACCGGAAATATTTCATATCTGGCAGACCGACAGCAGACCATCCTCCATCTACAAAAACCGTCTGTCCTATCATATATCTGGATTCAGAAGACAGCAGAAAGACAACTATCTCTGCAATCTCCATCGGCTCTGCCAACCTACCTATGGGAGTGATGGAAAGTACTTGCTCTTCATTCACTACCCCTAAACGCATTCCTTCCTTCACCATATCTGTCATGATCCAGCCGGGTGCTACGGCATTCACCCTGACTCCCTTAGAAGCCCACTCTATCCCCAATACCGCAGTCAGAGCATTCACTCCTGCTTTACTGATACAGTAAGGTGCTCTTCCGGGCATCATCTTTACAGAGTTGCCGGATGAAATGTTCACAATACTCCCACTTCCTTGGCGTATCATAATCTTTGCTGCAGCCTGACTCCAGAAAAACACTGCCTTCAGGTTTATATCCATAAGACGATCCCAGTCTTTTTCACTGAATTCAGTGGAGGGACAGCGTATCTGCACCCCCGCATTGTTTACCATCATATCAACAGATCTAAATACCGATTCAACTTGATCCATCACTGACCCGATAGATTCAGTATCGGTAACATCGGCCGCTATCGCTACAGCTTTTTTTCCCTTGTCTTCCAGTTCCTGCACAAATGATTCTGCCAGATCTTTATTGATATCCACAACTGCCACAGACGCACCGAGGTCCGTAAGCTTTTCACTGATGGTGCGGCCGATTCCCCTGGCTCCTCCGGTAACAACTGCATTGGATCCTTCAAAATTCATTTTCATCACCCCCGCTGAATGTATCTTTGCACAAAGCTCTTTGCTGCTCGTGTTCCTTTACCTTCCACAAACCTGCATCACTTCAGATCAATCAAGTGACATGCTGCTTCATGGCTCTTATCACTGCCGGAAGCACTCTGCAGTATCGGTACTACCTCTTCACATTTGCTGCCCAATGATCTGTGGCATCGCGTATGGAAGGGACATCCACCGGGAGGGTTAAGAGGAGAGGGAATCTCTCCTTGTAATGTAAGTTCACTCGTCTGCTGATCAGGATGACTCGGCAGAGCAGCAGAAAAGAGTGCTTCCGTATAGGGATGTCGATAATTTGTAAAAAGTTCTTCCGTCGGTGCCCGTTCCACAATTTTCCCCAGATACATGACAGCTATTTCATCAGCCATATATCTGGTTGTTCCAAGATCATGTGCTACTAGCAGATAACTTACCTGGTTCTGTCTTTGAATATCCTTGAGAAGATTCATAATCTGTGACCTGATTGATACATCCAAAGCTGATACCGGCTCATCAAGCACAATCAGCTGAGGTTGGGAAATCAGTGCAGTGGCGATGGCTATTCGCTGCCTCTGTCCCCCACTGAATTCATGGGGATAATTTCTCCCATGATCCGTTCGCAAGCCCACTTCCTCAAGAACCTGGTCCACTCTTTTGGTGATTTCCTTTTTTGAAAGCCTTTCATTAATGATCAACGGTTCAGATATCAGATCCCGTATGCGGATACGCGGATTCAGAGAAGACCAGGGATCCTGGAAAACAGCCTGAACACGCTTTCTGAATTCTTTAAGTGCATCACCTTTAATCTTGTGTATATCTGTCCCGTTAATTGTTACTCTGCCCTCCGTCGGATCTTCCAAACGCAAGGCAAGCCTTGCTATGGTTGTCTTTCCGCATCCGGATTCCCCCACAAGTGCAAGGGTTTTTCCATGGGAGATGGAAAAATCTATTCCATCCACTGCCTTTACAACAC
>PWPY01000353.1 GCA_003558575.1 Desulfonatronovibrio sp. | reverse complement strand
TAGCAATTACGGTTTCATAATCCCAGTAAGCACCCTTTACCAGCCTGATTGTTATGGGCAGATTATTCTTCCTGGACCAGCCAAGAAGATCTTCCAGGTCCTTATCTGTATCTACAAGATAAGACTGAAGCACAATAGCCAGCTGATCAAAATCTTTAAGATCAGGGTCCTGACGCAGTCTTTTATACACTTCAATGGTGATATCCTTAAATTTATACTGCTCCATATCTATGCATAAGTGAGCGCCTATTTCCTTAGCTTTGAGGTCAACAGGTTTAAGCCTCTGGCAGATTCCTGCCACAGAACCGGCAAAATCTGATGGCCTGGACTGAGAATAAAGTGCTGAAGGTTTTAAGGATACATTAATCTTGGGCGAATACCCCCAGTCGGCCCCGGAGCCTTCACCCAGAGTTTTCCATTTATCCGCGTCTTTGCTTAGACCATCAAGAAGCTCAAGATAGCTTTGCTGATACTGAACACCCTCTTCCTCACTCACTGTTGCTTCACCCAGAATATCCACAGTAAAGGCAAAATCATCCTTGCGCATCTTGTTTAAACTCTTAAGAGCCTGCTTGATGTTTTCGCCAATAATAAATTGCTTGGCCATGCTTTCTATGTTTGAACGGATAGACTTGGCCATGAGTTTGCCAGCCAGACCTCCTCCCCAGCCGCTGCCCTTGGCTCCCCATTTAAGAACTGAAGGAATATCCTGGCCCTCTCCGCCAAAATATTCCTGAATATGTCTGGTCAGAGATTCAGATGTATTAAGGTAGGGCAAGACATCAACAAAACGAAACAGCTGAATCTTGAATTCTTCATTGCGCATGGCCCAGTCCATTACTTTTCCTGTCCACCAGCCTTTATTAAAGATGGACGGAGCCTCTCCACTTATGCTTTTAAAAAATTCATTGCCCCTGGCTCTGATTTTTTCGTTTAGTGCATCATCTGCCATAAATCCTCCCTGATTCTTTATCATCAACCTATACGTTAAAAAACTCTGTTAACCTGGAATTAATCCAGATCCAGACTTGAGCTTTCTTTTATGGTGTCCAGTACAAAAGTTGTTCTGGTATCTCTTATTCCCGGAACTTCACCCATTTTCTGCAGCAGGCAGGTCAAGGCTTCAGTATCTGCAACTCTGGCCTTTACCATGTATGAATATTCACCTGCAATAAAATATACTTCCTGAATATCTGGGATTCGGGATAAGTCCTGCCCCACCCTGGTGGAACCCACATCTTCTTCAGTCTTAACCATGGTAATAACCGTCAGGGACAAGCCCAGGGATTTTGGATCAAGCCCTAGCTCATATCCCTTGATGATCCCTTTTCTCTCCAATTTTCGAACCCGCTCCAACACTGCTGACGGAGCCATACTTAATTGCCTGGCCATTTCAGCATTGGAAATCCTGCAGTTACTCTGGAGCATCTTCAGAATATTCTTATCTTTTCCGTCGATCATTCTTTTTTCACCATCTTTTTCAGAACTAATATCCAAAAAACATGCTGTGGTCAAGAATGAGTTCAATTTTTATGGGAATGAATTTGGAAGTAAGTGAGGATCTGCTGAATTGACATTTGATGAAAAGGATTAAAATTCCGAATCATTGGCTCGAACTATTCGGATTATGCTTTTAAAATGTTCGGGATATCCGTTGCGATAATCCAGATTATCATTTTTGAAATCAGGGCCATAAGGCCCTTAGATTCATCTGACAATGGCGGCCAGTACAATAAACCCCAAGGCATACAGGAAGGAACTAATCAGAATAAGGCTGACTAACTGATCTATCTTAGAGGATGAGTAGCTTCCACCCCCCTTGCCCAGAACCGGTTTGGACTTTTTCTCTCCAAAATAAGAAGCATTGCCGCCCATACTCACTCCAAGTATGTAAGCGCCGGCAGACATGGTCCAGCCGGCATTAGGACTTTCCAGTCTACCTGCATCAGCGGCTATGGCTGTTAAGCGCACATTCTTTCTCAGGCCCATAATATAAGCGGCTCCGATCATGGACAAAGCAGCCAGTCTGGCCGGAATATAAGCCATGATATCATCTGCTTTTGCCCCGGCAAAACCAAGCTTCTTCCACTTATCAGTTTTATACCCCCACATGGAATCCATAGTACTGACCAGTTTGTACATCCAGGCCCAGGGAACACCCAGAAGACTCAGGTAAAAAAATGGCGCGCAAAAAGCATCATTATAATTCTCTGACAAAGTCTCTGCCAGGGCCTGATAAAGCTCCTGTTCATTAAGTTCTGCAGTATCCCGGCTGACCAGAAAGCTCATGGCCTTTCTGGCTTCCTGCAAAGTGCCGGAAGCAATTAATTTCTGGACCTTTCTAACTTCATGAATCAGGCACCCCAGAGCAAGACAGGCATAGCCAAGGTAAAGAGAAAGAATAAACCCCAGAAAGGGCAGGGAGGTAAGAAGGGAAACTGAAAAAAAAGTGGCAAAAGTTCCAGTAAAGAGAACAGCAAAACCCAGAAACTTAAGGTTAAGTCCTGATCTTCTGAGCACCGGCTCAAGAAAATCTAAGATCCGGCCAATAATCTTTACCGGATGAGGCCATCTAACTGGATCGCCAATAAAAACATCCGCCAGATAGCATGTCAGAAGAAAAAAAACTATAATTTCAGACAAATCAGGCTACACCCTGACAAATTCAACTAATTTTTGTTTTGCGCCACCTGATACATCAATCATGTGCGTGGAGCATGAAATACAGGGATCGTAGCCGCGAACCAGCATACTCAATTTCAACTCGATATCTTCTGAATTTTTTCCGGAAAGAGTCTTTTTAAGCTCATTCATATCCATCTGGATATTGGCGTGATTCTGGTTTGTGGGGATGACACAGTCCGCTGAGACAATCCTTCCTTCATCACTGTATTCATAGCTATGGATAAGTATGCCCCTGGGAACTTCCACAGCCCCCACACCT
>PWPY01000079.1 GCA_003558575.1 Desulfonatronovibrio sp. | reverse complement strand
TTGCTTACCCCTAAAACTCTACATGCAAGATCGAGGGATCATATTTATGAGGAAAATCGATAATGGCAGATAAAATCAAAGTCCTTATTGTTGATGACTCCGCCTTAGTCAGACAGACCATGACTGAAATATTATCCAGTGATCCTTCCATACAGGTCGTTGGTGCGGCTGTTGATCCCTTTGCCGCAGTAAAAAAAATGGAAGAACAGGTTCCGGATGTCATTACCCTTGACGTAGAAATGCCGCGCATGGACGGCATTACATTCTTGCGCAAAATAATGACCCAGCATCCCATTCCTGTTGTTATCTGCTCCACCCTTACCACCCAGGGTGCTGAAACAACTATTAAAGCTCTGGAATACGGAGCTGTTGAAATTATTCAAAAGCCCAAGGTTGGTACGAGGCAGTTTCTTGAAGAATCAAAGGTCAGAATATGTGACGCAGTAAAGGCAGCAGCTCAGGCCAGACTGAAGCCCTTGTCAAGCATGGTCCAGGCCAAGAAAAAAATGACTGCTGACGCTGTTCTTCCCCTCCCCAGGACCAAGGCCATGGTTAAAACCACAGAAAAAGTGGTTGTGGTTGGAGCATCCACCGGAGGCACAGAAGCTTTGAGAATATTTCTGGAGGCCATGCCCTTAGATTGTCCTGCTCTCGCTATTGTCCAGCATATGCCTGAAAATTTTACTGCTGCCTTTGCCGACCGTCTAAATACCATATGCAAAATTTCTGTAAAAGAGGCTGTAGATGGTGATACCATGCTTAGAGGACACGCCCTTATTGCTCCAGGAAACAAACATATGATGCTCAAGCGAAGCGGGGCCAGATATTTTGTACAGGTCAAGGACGGGCCTCTGGTTTCCAGACACAGACCCTCTGTGGATGTTCTGTTCAGGTCTGCTGCCAGGTATGCAGGATCAAACTCCATCGGGGTGATTATGACAGGTATGGGGGATGACGGGGCCAAGGGTATGAAGGAAATGCATGATAGCGGAGCGTATTGTGTAGCCCAGGATGAAGAAAGCAGCGTGGTTTTTGGAATGCCCAACGAAGCTATCAAGCTTGGGGGGGTTGATAAGGCATTGCACCTGATTGCCATTCCAAGGGAAGTTATCAAGGCTTCTTTGAATTAATAATATGACCACAAACCTCACCAATAATAAGCTTGCTGAAAGGGACTTCAAGAGACTCAGTCAGTTTATCAGTTCTGAGTGTGGAATTAAAGTTCCGCCTTCCAAAAGAACAATGATAGAGTCTCGTCTCCAGAGGCGTCTCAGGACTTTAAGTATGGGTGATTACAAAGAGTATTGCGATTATCTGTTCAGTCTAAAAGGCATGGAAATTGAAATGCCTCATCTTCTGGATGCTGTTACCACCAACACTACCCATTTTTTCAGAGAACCCAAACATTTTGACTATTTGTACGATAATGTCTTGCCTGACTGGTTTGAGCGGTTCGGCCCTTCCAAGGAGCTGGTGGTCTGGAGCGCCGGGTGTTCCTCAGGCGAAGAACCGTATACACTGGCCATGGTTTTAACTGAGTTTGCAGAGCATAATCCCGGGTTTTCCTTTGTGGTTGTTGCTACTGATATCAATAATCAAGTTTTAGAGAAGGCCCAGTTAGCCATTTATCCTGAAGACAAAGTTTCTCAGATACCTCCTCTTCTCAGGCGCAAATATCTTCTTCGCAGCAAAAATAAGGCAAATAAAGTTGTACGGGTAATACCTGAACTCAGGTCCAAGGTACGCTTCAGACGGCTTAATTTTATGGGAGAGTTCGGTTTCAGGGAGCCTCTGGATATAATCTTCTGCCGAAATGTTATGATTTATTTTGACCGTCCGGTCCAGGAAAATCTCCTGCGTAAGTTCATAAACCACCTCCATCCCAAAGGGTATATATTTATTGGCCATTCAGAAAGCCTGTCTGGAATGGATCTTGGTCTAAAGCAGTCAGCTCCAACTATTTATCAAAAGGCTGGGTGAAGTTGATCCAAATTACGAGGTCAGACGGCGGAGGGTTGATTTCATAATAATTCCTTGTAATGAGAACTGTTTTTCCTAAAGCCAGTTTTCCAGGCGCAGGTACTGAATAGGGTTGAAATGGCGCGTGTTGTTGGTGACTAAGGTTGCATCTAAGCTTAAAGCATGGGCTGCGACCATGAGATCCATGTTTCCAACGGGCCTGCCTGCACGTTCTAAGGTGGCCCTGGTGTCTCCATAATATCTTGCAGCCTGATCTGACCAGCTGATTACAGACAGTCTGTAAGCAAAGTCATTAATATCGCCCTGGATTTTATCTCCATAAGGATGCCTTGAAGCTCCATAGCAAAGCTCTGCCAAAACAATGGCGGAAATGCTAAGATTTTCCGGCCCGACTTCGTTGAATTTTTTCAGAACTGAAACCGGTCTTTTCTTTAGAATATAGCTGCAGATATTTGTGTCCAGCATGTACATCAGAACAGATCTCTTTCCTGAGGATTTTGGTCTTCTCTGGGATCAAGAAAGTCCTGGGGTACATTTGATCTGGATGCAAAAAAGTCATCCCATCCAATTGGCTTGGGACTGAGTACGACCTTTTCTCCGTCTCGCTCTACAAACACCTCATCACATGCAAAACGAAACTCCTTGGGCAGACGCACGGCCTGACTGCGACCGTTCATAAATACTTTTGCAATGGCGGTCATGGTTCTTACCTCCGAAAGTGATATATATTTATGATGTATATCTTTGTCACAATTGTCAAGTAAGGTCCTGTGTGTTTTGTACAGGGTAAAATGGATAAGTTATGAGAATACAGAGGCTTGAGAGCAGGGAAAGAGCTTCGGGCCAGTAAGAACGGTTCAAGCCAGGGGGTGCTTTGTTCGCCCAATAATGACCACTTCACCTGTCACCCACGAGGGAGCGAAGCGACCGAAGCAATCTGTAGCGTGTTGAGGCAGGTATCAGGA
>PWPY01000145.1 GCA_003558575.1 Desulfonatronovibrio sp. | reverse complement strand
TCCTCTAACAAGAAGATCACCTTTCTGGGCCAAAGGAACGATTCTGCGGGCAACAAGACCAGCTATCTGAACCATGGTCCAAAGATTTCCCTGTTCATCTTCAATGCTCCAGGCACAACGTTCATTATCCTTTGAAGCCTTATCAAGGGATGCATTAAAAAACTTACCTGGAAAATATTTAATGGCCGCGATTTTTCCGGCCACCGGCATCCTGTTTACATGAACGTTAAAAACATTCATGAAAATGCAGATTACCTGCCTGTCTTCACCTGTTATGGGATCTTTCATGGTAGAGGTTTTTACCACCTTACCGTCAGCAGGAGCCACAACTACATCAGGATCGTCAGGGACAACTCTTTCAGGATCGCGGAAGAAATTCAAAACCAGACCGGTAACTATCAGGCTGACAAGAGATAATATTCCCCACCCTAATATTGCAAAGATAATAGTTGCCAGTACTGCAAGGATAATAACATTAAGCCCCTCAGGGCGGATCTGTGTTTTTGGCTGTATCATAGTTTCTCATTTAGTTTTGAAGTCATTTATTATACTGTTTTTTCCACTCATCAAGAAACAATATAGAGGTTTCAAGAGCACTTAGTTTTCCTTTTTCCTGTCTTACATAATGCACCAGATCCTCAAAATCCACATTTCAGGACAACCCTAATCTGGCCAAAAGTGATTCCAGATCCTGCCTCAAATCAGACGGTAGTTCATCAAAACCGGAGCTATAGGATGATTTTACAGAAATCCCCATCCTTTCTACTGCAAAATCCACCAGGTCCTTCATGCGCTGTTCATAAGAATGGTCCTTCAACACCCTTTGCCTTGCTTTTACGGCAAACGAATTTCTACCCTCATGATCATGCAGGAAATAATCTATCTGGTCTTTAAGTTCCGCCATATTGGAAAAAGTTACCAGCTCATCCGGTCCAAACAGCTCATCCATCAGACCTCTGTTGTCAACCAGCTGAAAAGCACCGCATGATGCCAGTTCAAAAGTCCGGGGATTGACAAAGTCACCTGCCTTTACCAGCTGTCCTGAATCAAGAGTGGAATGCAGGTTCAGATTTATCTTTGAGGAATTAAATATCTTTACGCATTCTTCAGAACCGACTCTTTTTCCACCCATCTGAACATGGGGAGCAAGGACTGGGTCTTCATCCCATTCAGTTCCCCATATCTTAAAGTCATAGTTAGTCAACTCTCTGAAAGCCAGGCGCCTGTTGGGATATCCAGCTCCCATAAATGAAATATCACTTCCCCATTTGCGCCTGTCTACCGGACCAATTTCCATGGGTTTATGAAAATCAGGATCAGCTGCCATGGGAAGATAAATATAATTTTTTACGCCTATGGATTTAAGTTCTGAAAAAAACGGTTCTTTTTGAATTACGGCAAAGACATCATAATAAGGTGCAAAGGCTCTCCAATACCCAAACACCTGAAAATCTTCCACAAACCACATGGCTGTTGGAATTTTATCCGCCCTGAGTCTTTTCAGGGCCTGCCGGCTCAAAGGGGCCTGGGCCAGACACAAAACCATATCCGGTTCAAAAAATTCCACTTTGGCCAGAACAGCACTTGAAACTACCTGCAAAAAACTGTTTTCCAGATATTCAAGGCTGGAAGAACTAACTCTAAGGCCTTTAAGAGCTGTGAAGGCTGAATGAAATTCAGGGGCTTCAAAAGTTTCTACGAGATGACCTGACTTTTTGAGAGCAGAAGCACAAAACATTCCTACAGGTAAAGATCCCCCATACATGGGCAGGACAACGAGTATCTTTAATTTTGATTCCATAAGTTAGGCCAAATTACACGTTGAAAGTGAGCATTATTTTGTCTGAAAATTCATCCATGGCCGGGCCATGATCAAAACCAGCCAGGTGCAGAATTCCATGCACCATAAGCCTTACCATATATGAAACAGGATCCTGGCCATACAATACTGATTCACGCCTGACCGCGTCAGCATTAATAATCAACTGCCCCAGGCACTGAGGCATGTCTGGATTATCCTCAGGAAAACTAAGTACATTTGTGGGGCCTTCCATACCAAGAAAACGCTGGTTGTAATCACGCATGGAAACATCATCACTTATCAGAATGTCAATATCAGGATCATTGTTTCCAAGTTCAGAAGCTATACTTCTAACAATGTCCTTAAGCTCTCTCTTACTTAAACCTGTCCAGGCTGTCAGGTATTTATCCGGTTCTATGTTTATCATTTCTGTTTCGACTTCAGCTTGATACGCTCCCGGTCAAATATATCGTAAGCATGCACTATCCTGCCCACAAGACTATGTCTGATAACATCCTTTTCATTAAATTGTACAAATGAAATCTCATCGATTCCTTTTAAAACCTGCATTGTCTGGATCAGACCGGAAATGGATGTTCCAGGCAAATCCACCTGGGTAACATCTCCTGTGACCACTGCTTTTGAGCCAAGTCCCATTCTGGTAAGAAACATTTTCATCTGTTCAGGGGTTGTATTCTGGGCTTCATCCAGAATAATAAAGGAATCATTCAGGGTTCTGCCGCGCATAAAGGCCAGAGGAGCAACCTCTATAACCCCTGTCTCAAGCATCTCCTGAACTTTACGAAAATCCAGCATGTCATGCAGAGCATCGTAAAGAGGACGCAGGTAAGGATTCACCTTTTCCATCATATCCCCGGGCAGAAAGCCAAGTTTTTCTCCTGCTTCCACCGCAGGTCTGGTAAGAATAATCCTTTTCACTAATTTCTGGGTTAGAAAAGAAACAGCAACAGCAACCGCAAGATAAGTTTTCCCTGTGCCTGCCGGACCCACTCCAAAAACAAGATCTCTGGATTTGATGGCCTGAAGGTATTGACGCTGAGTAGCACTCTTAGGAACTATGGTCTTCTTACTGGAAACTATGAACACTTCCTTTTTAAATACTTTTTTTAGATCGGCCTTAGGATC
>PWPY01000177.1 GCA_003558575.1 Desulfonatronovibrio sp. | reverse complement strand
TCTTAACTTTTTAACCAGAATAATTCTTTCTCCTTTCCTGGTATATATCAGTGAAGAGTTCAGCCTGAGCAAGGCCCAGGCTGGAGAACTGTTTCTGCTTCTTTCTCTTGGCTACAGCATTGCCCTGCTTGGCTCAACTTTCATATCCTCAAGAATCAGCCACAGATCCGTGGTCATAATATCAGCATTGGGGATTGGGGCAGCTCTTTGTCTTGCAGCCTTGAGCCCTTCATCAGCCTGGCTTAGAACCAGTCTGTTTATTGCAGGCCTTTTTGGTGGATTGTATTTTCCATCAGGTTTTGCCCTGCTTACCTCAATGGTATCTCCCACCCATTGGGGAAAGGCTATAGCCATCCATGAAATTGCACCTAATCTAAGCTTTGTTTTAGCTCCCTTACTGGCAGAACTGTTTATCAGAACTGGGCTTGGATGGCGCTGGATGCTTGTAGCTGTAGGACTGTATTCCTTAGTGGCTTTCATACTTTTTATCAGGTTTTGCAAGTGCGGGAGTGAGAAAAGTACTTCTCCCAATCCGGCTTCCTATAAAAAAGTATTAAACAATCCGGCATTCTGGGTTATTTTGTCTTTTTTTATTTTAGCTATAGGATCGACTCAGGGGGTTTTTTCCCAGACTCCCATGTATCTTGTTACTTCAAGCGATATCAATCCACAGTGGATTAACTATCTTTTGTCTGTATCAAGGGTATCGGGGATATTCCTGGTTTTCTGGTCCGGATACTTAGTTGACAACTTAGGTGTAAACAGGGCTTTGTTTATTTTTATGGGACTGACTGGATTATCTACCATGGCTCTGGGAATTATTCCCGGAACATGGCTTGTGGCTGCGGTAATAATTCAGCCAACCATGGCCAGTTGTTACTTTCCTGCAGGTTTTGCAGCCTTGTCCATTTCTTTCCCGGCAGAACAAAGACCCATCGCCATTTCGTTGATTGTTCCCTGTGCAGTGCTTGTGGGTGGAGGAGTGATCCCAACAATGCTTGGCTATTTCGGGGACAGGGATATGTTTGCCACTGGTTTCATACTATTGGGATTTATTATCAGTTTGAGTGTCATGGCCATCAGGTTTCTTCCTGAAAACGGTAAGGTCCACTGATCATTTTCTTTTGGACAGAACGTATTCTAACCGGCCGATGAGTTTGGAACAGGTGAAGGTGAGGGAAAAGTAAAGCAGAGTAATGGTAATCCATATTTCAAAAGTCTTGTATGTGGCGGCCATCAGTTCCATTCCCTGAAAGGTCAGTTCCTGAATGGAAATTATTGAGACTATAGCAGAGTCCTTAATCGTGGAGATAAACTGTCCGGCCATAGGCGGCAGGGTTCTCTGAAAGGCCTGGGGAAGGATAATCAGACGCATCTGCTGTCCCCGGTTGAAACCAAGTGCAGCTGATGACTCCCATTGTCCTTTGGGAATGGAATTTATTCCTCCCCGGATAATTTCAGCTATATATGCCGCCTCATATATAGCAAGTGTGATTACAGCAGATATGAATGATGGAAATTGTCCAGCCGGGGCAAAAAGGAAGGTCAGTATATTCTGGGTGGTTTCAGAACGGTTGCGGAAAAATTCTTCCACTCCCAGGGCAGGCATAATCTGGTCGCTGACAAAAAAATAAAAAATAAAGACCAGCACAAGGGGCGGAATGTTTCTGATAACCTGTACATAGCTGAACCCAAGGAGCTTCTGAAGAAGGTTGCTGCTTGTACGGAAAAGACCAATTATTGTTCCAAGGATTAGGGCCAGAAGGGTAGCCCAGATACTCAGCCTTATAGTGGTAAAAAATCCCCGCATAAGCATGCCAGGAACCCATGACTCAGTATGTTCATCATATCTGTAAATATACTGAAAAATTATTGACCATTCCCAGTTATATTCCAGCCCTTTCACGACTCGCAGATAAAGGAATATCCCCGTGAAAAGAAGTAGAATTACAAGGGTTACGTCAAGGGCAGTTGGTCTGTATCTCTCGGTGGGCAATTATGATTATTCCTTACTCTTTTGGTTCTGGTACTGCTCAATAAGAGATTTGGCTTTCTGGACAAGGTGAGAGACTTCAGGCTTTGACACCTGATCATCTGCTCCAACGGATTCTCCTTTATGGCGGAGTCTTTCACTGATCAAAGAAGAAAAAAGTATTACTGGCAGTGACTGCATAGCAGGGTCAGTCTTGATTCTTTTGGTCAGACTGAGGCCGTCAACAAGGGGCATTTCAATGTCTGAAATAACAATCTGCAGAAATGAGGTCAGGTCTTTTTCTTCAGAAGCAGCTAAAGCCTTTAGTTTTTCCAGTTCATCCCAGGCTTCCTGTCCATTTTTGAATTTAATCACTTTAAATCCGGCTTTTTCCAAAAGGTCGCCTAACATGTTCCTGATCAATGTAGAATCATCAGCAATAAGAGCGGTGAATTGATCAGAGGTGGTCCAGTCAATGTTTTCATCCAGCTTTAACCCTGCTTCAGGATTCAATTCAGCAATAATTTTTTCAAGATCAATTATAAAAACAATTCTGTCTTCAATTTTAACCACACCTGTGATGCTGTTGGAACTGAAGCTGTCAGTATAAGAATCCGGGGCTTCTACCTCTTCCCAGCTCAGACGGTGGATCCTTGTTACCCCTGAAACCAGAAAGCCGTTAATCTGGTTATTGAATTCAGTAACAATTACCTTGTCTCCTTCATCATGGGCAGCATTTTTGCCCATCCACATGGACAGATCGATCAATGGGATAATTTTAGAACGCTGGTTAAACGCACCAAGAACGCATGGGTGGGAAAGATTGGGCATTTCAGTAACAGAAGGTCGATTAATGATTCTCAGCACCTTGGAGACATTTACGCCGTAATATCCCAGATAATCGCCAATTACCTGCCAATTCTCGTGAACAAACCAGCCAAAACCCAACAAAATAGAATTCCACAGCAATGAACTTATG
>PWPY01000215.1 GCA_003558575.1 Desulfonatronovibrio sp. | reverse complement strand
TTTTCATTTCAACACGACGAAATTGTGGCCGGTCAAGGTCTGCCTCTAACGACAACTTCATGGCCTGATTAAGAGCAACCATCCTTGGTTGAGTCTGATTAACACCTACACCCACAGCATTTTTAAGAAGTTGTCGAAACTTACCTATAGACTGGTTCATGAGTTCACCCATGGCATCGGCCACCTCGTTGGATGTATGGTGGTTGGCGAGCTCTTCTTCGGGCATACCCATGTTAATGTTATACTTTCTATATATTTCAAGGGCAGACTCAGCAGAAAAATTCATTGCTACAAGTCCGGAAAACCCACCCTCAAAAAGAACAAAGCAACCTATATCAGGCCTGAGACATGTCTTATTGGTCTTGATAAAAGTAGGTGAATAATGCATTTCTGTCCCTGTTGTGGTGTCAATGGTCCGTTTAATGGCCTCACACAAAATCATCAGAATTTCATCAGTACTCTTGTTCGGTTTTTTCTTAGACACACTAATCTCCTTAATTAACAACTGAAATATTTACTGTTTTTTATTGAGACAACAATAGATCAATTTCATAACTTAACTTCGGGGGAGATAATATTCAAGTTTAAATAATTGACATAATTTCTGCTTATTTCATATTCTCTATTAATCGAATATGTATTAAAAGTACCCAAGACCACGCAATACATCGAGGCTTTCTTCTTTTTCCCTGGACCGCCCTGACCTTTCACCCATGCCTGTTGCTTTTCTTGTACATGGCATGCAGCCAAGGGATGTGTACCCCTGGTCGTACAAGGTACAATAGGGAAGATTTTTGTGAACAATAAATGACCAGATATCCATTTCTGTCCAGTGCAGAATAGGATTTACCTGAAAATACTCAGGATCTGTCTTTTGTTCAACCTGGTCTCTATCACACCTTGTGGGGTGTTCATCACTTCTGATGCCGGTTAAAACGGCCTGGGCATTAAAATCAATTATTGCTTTTTTAAGGGGACCAATTTTCAGATCCCGGCAACAATTGACCTTATCTTCTGCAACCGGATAATTATCAACATCTAACTCTGGCTTTATAATATTGAGGTCAATCTCCCATTTGGCAGCCAGTGCATCCCTGTAGGCTAAAATTTCCGGAAATTTTAAACCTGTATCTAAGTTGATTGCTGCCGGCTTGCATTCAATCCCATTTTCTTCTAAAAAATGCGCCCACAGACTCAGTGCAACTGTTGAGTCTTTGCCACCTGTCCAGGCAACATAAATTCTCTGATGATCAGCAAATGATAAAACCCGTTCAAAAATACCTCTTGTCAAATTTATCTTTTCCTGCAAATTCATAATGCTATACTTTACCTCTATAAGATCAGTTACGGTTAGTGTTCTTATCTTCAGATTTTCAATATTTCATCCAAGGTGCCAAACCAATGAAAGATTCCCAGCAACAGCATTATCGTAAAAACATGTATCTGCCGATACTCAAAAGCCAGATTCCCAGGATACCTGTTAGATGAAAGGTACATTTGCTTTTATACTTATCCTGTGCCTTACGGCAACCTTTATTGCCATCAAAAAAGACCCGCAACTGGCTCAGGACGGACTCATTCAGGGCCTGAAAATGTTAGGCAAATTAATGCCCATTCTTGTTGTGGCCTTTATATTGGCAGGGATGATGGAAAAAATTATTCCAAGAGAATTTTTAGCTGATATTCTTGGCTGGGACTCTGGATTTAAGGGTTTATTCCTTGGCACCCTTGCTGGCGCAATTATGCCGGGAGGTCCATTTATTCTCTTTCCCATGATGGCTGTTCTCCTCAATGCCGGCGCAGGCATAGGCCCGCTGGTGGCCTTTTTAAGCTCATGGGCACTTATTGGTCTGCACAGGGTTGTCATTTACGAAGCCCCTATCATGGGCTGGAAGTTTACTTTGTGCAGACTTGGAGCCAGCCTTATATTCCCTGTTATCATAGGCTATTTTTCAGATGTAATCTGGAAAATGTATTCAAGATATTAATTTTTTAAAAACTTGTTAAGGAAAAACTATGCCGAAATTTGACCTGGAAATATACATCCCTTTTATGGGATGTCCATGCGGACCATCCACTTCCGTACAAAATGAGCAGGACCAGGAATTTCAGGATAATCTCATAACACTTAAAAAAAAACTAAAGGGCGAAATATCATATACGATCTATGCCCTTAACCTTCATCTTCAGCAATTCAAGTCCCGGCATCAACTATCAGAAATATTACAGAACCAGGGTCCAAAAGGCCTCCCTGCAATATTCATCAATGACAAGCTGGTGGTCCAGGGCAGATATCCATCCCTGTCTGAGATGGAGGAATTGCTGTATAATGGATAAATTCGACGTAGTAATAATTGGAGGAGGTCCGGCAGGACTAATGGCTGCAGGCCAGGCTGCCGGACGTGGACTCAGAGTCCTTGTTGTTGAAAAAAAACACCTCCCAGCCAGAAAACTCGGCATAACAGGAAAAGGCAGATGCAATCTCACCAATACTGCAGATAATAGAGAATTCCTCAAAAGCTTTGGGCACGGGGATAAATTTATGCGCTTTGTCCTGGGCCGCTACAATAATCAGGACCTCATCTGCTTTTTTCACAATCTTGGAGTTGAAACAATAGAAGAACGAGGTGGGAGAATTTTCCCGGAACAGCAAAAGGCAACTATCATTGTGCACACACTGATTTCCTGGGCCAAAAGGCAAGGAGTCCGAATTGAGACAAAAACATCTGTAAAAAAGATACTTGCCCATAATAATACTGTCACAGGTGTGATAACTGATAATACATCAAAAGAGCAGACTGGTGGTGCAAAAAGACAGGAAATAAAAGCAGAAAATGTAATCATTGCCACAGGCGGTTCATCCTACCCTGCAACAGGGTCAACCGGAGATGGCTATGCTCTGGCAAAAGACCTGGGGCACTCTATAAAGCCTATCTATCCAGGATTAGTTCCTC
>PWPY01000097.1 GCA_003558575.1 Desulfonatronovibrio sp. | reverse complement strand
TTGGTTTATGACTTCTATTCAGGAAAAAGTATCCAAACCAATTGATGAGTTTCCTTATGGCAGTTTTGTCAGAGTAATTCACCTTGATTCCGGCAAAAGTGCCTTGTCCAGATTTTGTGCTCTGGGCTTGACACCAGGAACCAGAGTCCAAGTTTTTGTCAATGGTAAAGGTCCAGTCAAACTGAAGTTCAGAGATTCTGAAGTTGTGCTTGGCAGGAACTTTGCCCATAAGATTCTGGCCATGCAGGTGGAAGAAAATGATTGAGAAAATTATAGTTTTTGTACTTGTGGCAGTCTGCTTTATTTATGTGGGCAAAAAACTCTATACTTCATATAAAAAAAGCGTCAGTGGTCCGGTTTGCGGATGCAGTAATTCTGATTCAAGTAATTGCACAGGCAAAACAGCTGATTGCAATTGTCATAAGGACTGTTTCCAGCCTGATGATCTTAAAAATAAACATTAGCCCCTCAATAACCCCAAGTAAAACTATCGTAACTGTTCACCACTTTAAAGGTACATGATTTTCTGGTTCGGAAGGTTCGGCAAACAGGGCCGTAAAAACTCACTCATAAGACAGCGTAAATCAAAATCTTTACCTATCCTTTTTCAGGACAAAACTGGGTATTACATTCTTCGAAGCAGATTCACTCCTGTTACGATTTTGATTAACGCTCTCTAAATCGTTCAGGCAGTTTACGCCCAGTTTGCCGAACCTCCCAAACCTTAGTAGAAAGTAAGTATATGGTGAATAGTTACAAACTATCTAAAGAGGCCAGAATACACTAATAAGAAACACTCCGCCAATCCCAAGAATTATGGTCAGAGGCAGACCAAGTTTCCAGTAATCACTGAATTTGTATCCACCTGGTCCAAACACAAGGGTGTTGGACTGGTGTCCAATGGGTGTTAGAAAGGGCATTGACGCTCCCACTGCCACTGCCATGAGAAATGGGTCTATAGAAGTATTCAGTATCTCTGATATATTTATGGCAATGGGAGCCATAAGGACTGCTGCAGCAGCATTATTGATGAGATTGGACAATATCATGGTGACTGCAAGCAACAGGCCCAGGGTGAAGATTGGGGGCATCCCCCCTGAAAGATCAAGAATTTTATCTGCCACCAATTGAGCTCCACCAGTGGCTTCCATGGCAACTCCTACAGGAATCATGGCTCCAAGAAGAATAATAATGGGCCAGTCAACACTCTTATAAGCGTCATTTAAGGTGACTATTCCCCACAGCAGCATGAACAGTGCTGCCCCAAGAAGGGCTATGTGAACAGGGAGGTAGCCAAACGTAGCCATAAGAATTGCAAAAATAAATACAGCAATTACCAGCAAGGTGTTTTTGTAAGGCGCAAGGCTTAGTTCTCTTTCAGCTAAGGGGAAGCACCCCATTTCGTTAATAGCATCTTTCATGGAATCCGGCGCTCCCTGGAGCAGCAGTACATCTCCTGCCCTAAACCGGATACTTTTCAGTCTTTGTTTAAGCCTGGCTCCCTGTCTGGCAACCCCGAGCAGGTTAATGCCGTATTTCCAGCGCAGGTTAAGGTTTATTACATTTTTTCTGATTATTGGTGACTCAAGTTGAACTACCGCTTCAGTGAGTTGCATTTTATCCGCCCGGATATACTCCTTGCATTCATCAGAATCATCGCCTTTTTCTTTTTTATCCTCAGGAGCAATAAATTCCAGACATAGTTCTTTGCTGCCCACCAGTTCAAGTCCAGCTTCTTTAATAAGGACATCAAGATCTTCTGAGTCTGCCTCAACAATAAGGATGTCTCCTTCTGCGAGAATTTCAAAACTTGAAGGAGCAGCAATTTTCTTACCTGAACGGACGATACCGATAACTACTATTTCAGTATCAGGGAGGTATTCAAGGTCTCTTATGGTTTTGCCGATAACTTTTGATTTTTCTGGAATTACAACTTCAGTAAGGTATGATTCAATCTGGAAAAGTTCATCCACGCTTCCCTGTTTTTTCCTGTCTGGAAGCATGAATCTGCTTAGAAAGACAATAAATACTATTCCAGCTGCAGCAAGTCCGACCCCTACAGGTGAAAAGTCAAACATGGAAAAAGGAGGAAGGTCTCCCTGGGTTCTGTAAGAAGCAATGATAATGTTGGGAGGTGTTCCAATCATGGTGGTCAGGCCTCCGAGAAGGGAGCAAAATGCAAGGGGCATGAGCAGCAGGGAGGGAGAGATATTGTTTTTTCTGCCCATCTGGATGGCAACTGGCATAAGCAGGGCCAGTGCGCCCACATTATTCATGAAGGCAGATAAAATAGTGACCACGAGACATAATGCTCCAAGAAGCAGAACAGGGCTATGGGCCAGTGGAGATAGTCTTTTGGCGATGATATCAACAATTCCAGCATTGCTTAAGGCTTTGCTAATAATCAGGACCACAGCCACTGTAACTACAGCAGGGTGTGCAAATCCGGTGAATGCCTCATCAGGTGAAATTATTCCACTTATAACCACTACAAAGAGAGCCAGAAGGGCAATGAGGTCATAGCGGATTTTCCCCTGAATAAATAAGAACAGAGAAGCACCGAGCACTGAAAAGACTATTAGTTGCTCAGTTGTCATTTTGTTAAACTGCCTTTGTAGTCAATGAGCTATTGAAAAAACATGCGGTCAGTCTAAGTTGCGTACCGGCCAGACATAAAATTCTAAATAGGGCTTGAAACCTACTCCAACCGCCCCTTTGTTCAAGTAAAGCACATAAGCCCAGTCAGGTTCAAAAAAGCTTGTTGTCGAAGACCAGTAACCATCCTGCAGGTTTGTAAACAGATGATCTTGAGGCAGAGCAGGCGTATGCTTTGAGGTATCCACAAGGGATTCAAGTTCATTGATATTGGGGAGCCTCCATTTCTGATGGGTTTCCAGATTCTTTAACATATTAATAGCCTGTTCCCAGTTAACTGGAGGGGTTTGGATACTTCCCGG
>PWPY01000090.1 GCA_003558575.1 Desulfonatronovibrio sp. | reverse complement strand
GGTCCTGGATTCGCATGACCGGATCCCGGATATTGCACATCTCATACTGCTCGCAACAGGCCGGCTCCTCGTAACATTTCACCAGGTGCAACGGGCCTTCCACGGCCTCGAACACATCTCCCAGCGTGAAACGATCGAGCGGCCGGCTCAACCGGTATCCGCCCTGGGCGCCGTGCACGGACTCGATCAGGCCGGTCTTGGCCAAGGCCTGCATCACCTTTCCCAGCAGGTCGGGCGGAATGTTGTACAGCGCCGAAATCTCTCGCGCGGACACCACGTCACGGCGCCCCATCGAATCCATGTGCAGAATCGCCATGAGTCCGTATTCGACTTTCTTGCTGATCTTCAGCATCGGCACTTCCAATCCGGACCAAATAGGTCTGATTTAACCGCTCAAAAAAAGCAGGTTGGCTCGGGTCCACCTGCCTTTCATCCCTATACCATAAAACAGGGGCTATCCATTGTCAATATACCGCGGCGCCGGAATCCGGACCGAGTTCGGGAGGGGAACCCGGCTCGGCGGGAGCCTCGCCCTCCATTTCGTGCATAACCTTCATTATGGAACTGGAGGGCGAAGCTCCTGCTGAGCCGTGACAAAGACAAAGCACATGGGTTGTTCCCGGCTCGGCGGGAGCCTCGCCCTCCATCACACGGGCAACGGCAATTGATAATTCTGGAGGGCGAAGCTCCTGCTGAGCCGGGTTCAAGGCCGGGTGTATGCGTCGATACAGACGGTTCCACCGGCCTACCGCCCCAACTTCGCCTTCTGTTGTCTACGGCCTCTCCATCAGCCCCCCACGCACTTCGCATAAAGATCGGGAAAGACGTTGTCCGGATCGTAGCGCTCCTTGAGCTGTTCGTAGGCGGGCCGGTTGTAGCGGGCCCAGAAATCCTCCTCCGTGAAGTAGGAGGAAGAATACAGGGACTTCTTCCCGTCCAACTCCGCGACCTTGTCTTCCACCAACCGGTTGTAATGACCCGGCGGCTTCTCGCTCGGCACCCCGCCCCAGAACCCGAAGTTGATATAGAGCGTGTCGGGATCGGTGCGATACAAAGGATAGACGGCGTCCTTTCGCCAGGCCTGCGCCGGGCAGATCCAGATCGGACGGATACCGATTTCCCGGTCCAGAAAACGCAGAAAGCCGGCGGCCTTTTCGACGGGAATTTCCACATCCTGGATCACCCACTCAACCGGATGCATCAAGCCAAGCCGATGAAGAATCCGGTAGCGCTCGTTCCAGTCGCGCAGCTTCCAGTAGGTCGTGGACTTGAGCAGACCCAGCGAACCGAACAGGAAACGCAGAACCGGGTTCTCCATCCCGAACGCGCGCGAACACCAGAACCAATCGGTATCCCAACGCCAGAGATAGTCGCGAATCGTCAACAGGTCCCGCTCCTTCCGCCGGATCGACTGGTAATACATCTTCATGAACGTGTAGCGGCTGACCCGGTCCACCGGGCGATCGATGAAATACCCTTCCGTCCGGTATAGTTCATCTCCCGAGAACGCGGTCCCGTCAATAAAGGCGGCCCCCTCGTCGTGTTCACGATGGACACGGCAGGCCCCGGCCATGTCGTGAAAATAGATGTCGGGATCGGTGTATCGAGTGTGCGTGACCCGGACATAGGGTTGGACCGGGATCAGCTTGATCCACAGGCGCAGGGCGTACCCCAGCGTCCCGTACGAATTGGCGAAGCCGTAGAAGAGTTCGCGATGCTCGTTGTCGGGCCGGGCGATGACCGTTTCGCCTTTCCCGGTCAGCACTTCGATCGCATTGACGGTTTCGTGCACGAATCCATATCGGAAGGAAGAGGACTCGATGCCGCCGCCGGTCACGGCGCCGCCGATGGTGATGGTCTTCAACTGCGGGACGACGGCCGGCATGAGGCCGTGCGCCAGGGTGGCGTCCGCGAGTGTCTCATACGGCGTCATGCCCTCGACTTCCGCTTCCCGCTTATCCGGATCGACCGCCAGCACATGATGGAAGTCTCGCACATCGAGCCGCCCGTCCCGGCTCGCGGGATCGCGTACCCGGAACAGGTTGGACGTCCGTTTGCCGAGACGGGGCGCAGTGCCGCGTTCGCGCACGGCCCGGAAGTCGGCGAGCAGTCGCTCGCGGCGGGTTTCGTAGGACGATTTCATCGGGTCTTTCTAACGTTGAGTATGCCCCGGCGCACTTAAAAAAGCCGCAAAGCGGCGCAAAAAGCACAAAGATTATATTTCGTTTTCCCCTCTTGGGCCGCGCCTCCTTCCTTGCGCATCTTGCGCCTTCTTGCGGCCTCCTTCCTTCCCAATAACCAATCTCCAATAACTCCTCCCACATCCGAGTCTATCCGTGTTGATCCGTGGCTCTCTCTCGAGGAAGAGTAAGCATATGAAAAGATAATATCTCCTACCGCACCGGCATGTAGCCCCCGCTCACGCCCTCCCGCGAGAAGACGAATTGCCAGAGCTGGATGTTGCGCGCGCGGAATGCCCCCGCGCAAGAGAGAAGGTAATAGCGCCACATGCGATAAAAGCGTTCGCCGTACCGCTCCCGGAACCGCGGCCAGTTGGTTTCGAAGTTGTCGTGCCATGCCATCAGCGTCTTGTCGTAGTGGGGACCTATGTTGTGGAAATCCTCCAGTATGAACCGGCGCTCCGAAGCCTCGACGATTTGGCGGAGCGAGGGCAGCGAGCCGCCGGGAAAGATGTATTTTGATACCCACGGATCGCTCCAGGATTTGGTGACGTTGCAGCCGATGGTGTGGAGGAGGGCGAGACCGTCGTCTTTCAGGCATCGGGCTTTGAGCGCCATGAATCCGGAATAATTTTTTCGTCCGACATGTTCGCACAAGCCGATGGAAACTACCTTGTCATAGATTCCTTCCGCGTCACGGTAGTCTTTCAGGTGATAGGTGACCGGGAGGCTTTTGCTGTGCTGGCGGGCCCACTCGACCTGTTCACGGGAGATGTTGTAAACGTT
>PWPY01000034.1 GCA_003558575.1 Desulfonatronovibrio sp. | reverse complement strand
TGGCGCATCTTGGACCAAAGTTCCATGTAGTTGGGACAACTAACTGAAAGTTTTCAATCTTTTTATCTTTGATCTTGATCCAGTGACTTAACCCTCCTCTCGGTGCATCTGCAAAGCCAACACCTTCAGCCTCATCTGGCATTTCCCATTCCTGGGCAATTTTCATATCACCGCCAGCAACATTGCCTTCAAGTTCCCTGAGCCATTCTGCTGTTTTCTGAGCAATGACCAAGGCCTTGATGCCCCTGGCAGCTGTACGTCCCAGGGTAGAATGCAGGGCTTCAGGCCCAACTCCAAGGTGCCTGGTCACAGTGTTGACCGCACTCACTATTTCCGGCTGTCCCTTGGCATAAGCCACCAGCACTGAGGCCAGAGGCCCAACTTCCATGGGCTGGTCATTGTACCTTGGGGCCTTGGACCATGAGTAGCGCTCCTTGTCATCATAGCTGGTATATTGCGGCTCAGTCACCCCTTCATAAGGATGCTTTGCTTCTTTGCCCTTGTACCAGCTGGCTGCCACATGCTCGTAAATAGCATTTGGATCTACCTGATCAATCTGGCTGAGATTGCGGTCCATGATCACTCCAGGCGGAATCCATCTGCTCTCAAGATCTTTTTCATTTTTGGGGAATTCACCAAAACTCATATAGTTGGATGTTCCTCCAAAACCTGCCCAGTCTTTGTAAAAAGATGCCACTGCCAAAAGATCCGGAATATAGACATCTTCAATAAAGTCTCTGGTTTCCTTGAGCAGCTCGGCAAATTGATCAATTCTTTCCTTTCTAAGACCATCATAACAGGTCACTCCACCCACAATGGTAAACTGAGTATGGGGATTTTTGGAGCCGTAAATGGCCATCATCCTTGCAGCCTTAACCTGCAAACGCAGAGCTTCCAGATAATGGGCCGTGGCAATGAGGTTCACTTCGGGCGGCAGATAATAAGCAGGATGGTCCTCAAGAAAATAGGCGTTGGTAAAAGGACCAAGCTGACCGCTTTCTACAAATTTAGTCAGCCTTTCCTGAACTGCCCGCAGATCCTGAGCAGTTGTCTTTCTTGGTGAAATATCATTGGCTATCTGGGCTGCCTTGCGGGGATCAGCCTTGAGGGCACTGGTGACATCCACCCAGTCCAGGGCATGCAGAACATAAAAATGAACCATATGATCATGCATAAACTGGGAAGCCATAACCAGATTGCGGATAATCCTTGCGTTGTCAGGGATATCCACGCCAACGGCGTTGTCCACAGCTCTCGTGGATGCCAGGGCATGAACATAGGTACATACACCGCAGGCCCTCTGGGTTATATGCTGAGCGTCTCTGGGATCACGTCCTTTGAGAATCATTTCAAGTCCACGGAATAACTGTGAACTGGACCAGGCATTCTTTACCTTGCCATTCTCCAGTTCCACTTCCATTTTGAGATGACCTTCTATCCTGGTTACCGGATCGATTATGATAGGTCCGGAATAGCTGCTCTGAGGAGTCACCGGGATTACCGGTGCTGCCTGGGGTTTACAACCGGCCATATTTATTTCCTCCTGATTCTGAAAAAAAGTTTATCATTTACCATTATAAGGTAGATTACAGGTCGTAGAATGGACTCATAGTGTCCCAAAAATCAGGTTCACTGCAACCTATGCAGTGATGTCCTGCCTCAACCGGCCAGTTAGTCTGATTGAATTTGACCTTAGGGCAGTTATTGTAAGTCCATGGTCCGCGACAGCCCAGTTCGTAAAGGCAATATCCCTTTCTGGCTTCTTCTGAATCAAAGGAATAAGCAAATTCTCCGTTATTAAAATGGTCAAGTCTTTCGCAAAGCTCATGCACGGAAGTGCCATAAAACATGGTGGGCCGCATAAGGGAGTCAACCTGAGGCATTCCTTCAGTCAGCAGGTGAACAACTGTGCCCACAAAATTGTACGGATTGGGTGGACATCCGGCAATATTGATGGCTTTGATTCCCTTGTCTTTCAATAATTCATTAACGCCCTTGGCACCTGTAGGATTGGGTTCTGCAGCCTGAACCCCTCCAAAGTTTGCGCAGGCTCCTATGGCAATGGTTGCCTGGGCCTTGGGAATTATCTCATTGGCCATCTGGAGCATGGTATGTCCACCGACCTTGCCGTAAATGCCATTTTGCTTGGTGGGGATAGCTCCTTCAACCACACAGATAAACCCTTCCGGCGCATTAATAGCCTTTTCCAGAGCTTCTTCTGCTGCATCTCCGGCAGCAGCCATAATGGTTTCATGGTAATCCATGGAAATAGTGTCCAGAATAAGGTCATCAATGTAAGGCTGTACAGTTCTTAAAACTGATTCTGAACAGCCTGTACATTCTGCAAAATGCAGATAAACCACTGATGGCCGCCTTTCAGCTGTAAGGGCCTGTGCAACTTTGGGTGCAAAAGATGCCTCCATGCCCATGACAGCGGCCACAGTAGCACAGAATTTCATAAAGTCACGCCTGGTAACACCGTTTTGTTCAAGTCGTTCCAGACCTCCGTTTTTTCCAAGGCCAACACTGAATTTCATACCCACCTCCTGAGTAAAAATGAACACATATCTATTTGTTTCCATCCCGAAAGTCTTTCTTTCTGGATGTTGAAGCTGTTCAAGTCAGACAGTTGCCAGACATGCAGCAACGCTGTTTTTTATTCTTTCATGAAGCATGCATACTGTTTCCTGTACCGCCTTTTCAACTGAAGGGCACATCACGTCGGTAAATTCCTCAATTTTTTCTATCTCAATGAGAATGATGGTCAGCTCTTTTGGCATTTCATCGCTGAAAAGTTCGTACCCGGTCTTTATAGTGGCTCCAAGAGTCACTGCATGGGAATTGGTCAAATCTTTAGATGAAAAAATATCATCAATACTCACCTGAAGTATGGTTCCTGGCTCGTTCCCCAGACAACAGGAACCATACTTCAGGTGAGAATTGATGATATTTTTTCATCTAAAGATTTG
>PWPY01000304.1 GCA_003558575.1 Desulfonatronovibrio sp. | reverse complement strand
GGAACCAGATGAGGACTGAAGCTTATGACCACATCATTATGGCAGGCTTTGGAAAGTTCCTGCTCCATTTCCGGGGTATGTCTGTGTTTACCTATGCTGTAAGCCTTGAAGCTGTCAGTTACTTCACAGTAGAGAGTTCCGGTCTTAGCCGCCCTGCCCGCTCCGCTGGTCCCGGATTTACTGTCAATAATAATTCCTGAAGGATCAATGACACCTTTTTTCAGGGCAGGATACAGAGCCAAAAGGACAGATGTGGGATAACAGCCTGGATTGGCAACTAAGGAAGCTTCAGCAATTTTATCCTGGTAAATCTCGGGTATTCCGTATGCCGCTCTGGAAAGAAGCTCAGGGTGTTTATGCTCTGCATCATACCAGCTTGAATACACTTTTTCATTCTCGAGCCTGAAGTCAGCACTTAAATCCACAACCTTTGCTCCATGATCCAGAAAAGATGCAGCCAAGTCCATGGCTTTGCCATGGGGAACTGCCAGAAATACAAGCTCAGAGTCACGCACTACAAGCTCGGGATCTGGTATGGTTACCGCCAGAATGCCATGCCTTGTACCCTGCAGGTGTGGATAGATATCCTGGAGAGCAACTCCAGGTGTCGAACGGGAAGTAACAGCACTGATCTCAAATCCTGGGTGATTGGTAAGAATCCTTACCAGCTCCATCCCAGTATATCCAGTCACTCCCACTATTGCTACGTTTTTCTTGTTCATTCTTATTACTCCCGTGCTGTATTGCTCCAACAAACTACTTACTTTGTTTGAGCAGCAAATTCAGCCTGATACATGTTTGTCATACAGATTGCTTCGGTCACTTCGCTCCCTCGCAATTACAGGTGTTGAGTAACCACGTCTGTGGCTGTCATTGTAACGGAGTCTTCTTGCCCTGTTGAATGCCCTGCAGGGCCAGCTCCTCGAGCTATCCAACGGGGCAAACGAAGTGTAGGCAGAGTTTACAAATAAAATTTTGCACACCCAGCCTTGATACATACTGTTCATAACCCTTAAAATCAAGTTTCGTATATATACAGACCGAACAGGCGTAACTTCCCTTGACGCAATTCGTGACCTTAATATATGCGTAAATTAAACGTAAAATCTGTTTTATCCTGGAGAACAAAATGACTGATCTGAATGAAAACCTGTATCATGACCATATATGTATCCTTGAGGAAGCTGAAAAGGGATTTCAAATAGGTATTATTGGTACAGGAGTAGGCTTTGGCTCTATACTGGAACTAATTAAAAAGCCTGAGCTTGAAGAATTTTTCCCCAAACTTGACCTGGTAGCCATTTCACAGCCCAAAAAAGATGACCAGAGACTTAAAGAACTTATAAAATCCGGTGTTAAAGTTTATCAGGATTACACTGAAATGCTTGATAAACATCCGGAAATCAACTTAGTAATAGAGCTGACTGATCAACAGTTTCTTATCAAAAAGCTAAGACAAAGTCTTCCGTCGCGCATTTCAATAATCGACCATACAGGAACAACTTTTCTCTGTGGTCTTCTTATTATGTCTGAGGTCAGCGACAAATGCCGACTTAATCTCTTCCAGCAGCAGGCCATCCTCACTGCCCTTTTCGACCAGATCCAGGATGACATCATTCTCTTAGGCACCAATGGCAGGGTTCTGGACGTCAACCACAGTGTCTTGAAAAAAATTGAAATGAACAAACAGGATGTCCTGGGAAAGTTCTGCTGGGAACTCTTCGGAGATACGGGCTCTGAGTCTGGATGCAACCTCAAGAGCCCTGACTGCCCGTTTAGAAAATCTGTTAAAGATGGAAAACCATCTGAATCCATTCAGACCAGAGTAGATAAACATGGACGCACAAATTACTATCGTATTTACGCCTATCCGGTTTTTAACGAACAGGGCAAACTAAGCAAAGTTGTTGAAATGCGCCGGGACATAACTCACAGGACAGAAATGGAGAAAAGACTTCAGCAGTCAGAAAAACTGGCAGCTGTGGGTGAATTATCAACTTATATTGCCCATGAAATCCGCAATCCCCTTTTTGCCATTGGAGGCTTTGCCAACTCACTTCTCAAAGACTCGGAGCTATCTTCATCTTCTCAGGAAAAAGTCAATATTATTCTAAAGGAGTCCAAAAGATTAGATAATATTCTGAAAAACATCATAAATTTTTCCCGCCCCACCATGCCACAGGAGGACGAAATAAATGTTAACCGGGTAATAATGGATATTCTTCAACTGTTCAGACTCAGCTGTGAAGAGCAGAATATCAAATCCGATACAAAACTCACTCACGGCCTTGCCCTGGCCAAAGGAGACCCTGAGCTCATCAAACAATGCCTGATTAATCTCTTCAAAAACTCCATTGAAGCCATGGCTGATGGCGGCACCCTTACCTTATCAACCTCCATGGAGGACAATTTCATCGTTATCAGAGTGACTGATACAGGCACAGGAATACCCAAGGATATAAGAGAAAAAGTATTCAATCCTTTTTTTTCCACTAAAAAAGGATCCGGGGCTGGTCTGGGGCTGGCCATGACTAAAAAAATCATGGATGATATGGGTGGGAAACTGGAATTATTCAGCCAGGAAAATAAAGGCACAACTGTTGTTCTTTATCTTCCTCCATATCTTGCAATAGACCACGATCAGGATCCAGGTTCAAGTCCTTCATCAATCACAAAGCCGTAGCTCATTATGATTAAAAAACCTATCATCATCAGTCTGATCATCCTGCTGACCATCTCTGCCGGGGTAGTCCTGGTGGCCTACAGGGCTAATAATGAATTGCAGCAGACAGTTACTGAACAATTTAATAGTCAGCAGCTGACATTATCCAGAAAAATAGCTCAAGACATCAGGACGCATTTCGAATTTCTTGAAACTGCCCTGTCCACCTATGCCGGACACGGCTTTGCTGACAGTCCTGAAAGGGCATCACAATATTATTACAGAATACTCAGGGACTGGCAGGTTCT
>PWPY01000259.1 GCA_003558575.1 Desulfonatronovibrio sp. | reverse complement strand
GCCACGACCTTGGCTTTGCCATCGATGATTTCCAAGGCAGCTTCAGCACAATTGACTATGCATTCTCCGCAACCATTACATAACTCTTCATCAATCTGTATAATCTTTCTTTTAACCATGATATACCTCCGTTGTTTTTCAGCTGTATAACCATGGTTAAAAGAAAATCGCATTGACCTGAGTCAAGTCAGCCTGATTTAGTGATGATCACCTTCACGCATACCCTCTTTAATACGGTATATGGCTGCGCTGACAATGACTATAAAATAAATATAAATACCTGTTACGCCAAAATAGCCCTGAGTTGTACTGCTGAACATATCCCTTAAAAGCTCCACAAGCATGATGGCCTCCTGATAGAAATGTAAGTTAAAAATTTCACTAATTAAAAACCCAAATTAATTTATTGTCAAGAATATGGTTATGCTAAGATTAATCTAATTGCATTCAGCCACTTGCCTGGCACTCAGAAGTCCAGGATTACAAGCAACTTGAATCGTTAAAGCGATAAATTCAGGATATTATGGTCTTGTCGTACAGATTGCTTCATTCGCTTCGTTCCCTGACAATGACAGGTGTGGGGCAACTGTCCCTATCAGAACCAATAGGAAGCACCTAACTTCTTCCCCGCAGCTGCACAGATCTCTGAAAAAATGAATCACGCTGTTCAGGCTCAAATCCAGATGACTTGATATAAACCTTAAGCTGATCCATGGTTAGTCCCTTAGGTGTGTCAGCCCCGGCTGCGTGACCAATCTTTTCATCAACAATGGTTCCATCGAAATCATCAGCACCGTACCATAAGCCTAACTGAGCAGCTTTAATGCCTGAAAATGCCCAATAAGCCTTGATATGAGGAATATTATCCAGAACAATCCTGGATATTGCTATCATTCTAAAAAAATCAACACCATCCGGGCCCGCAGCTTTGAGGTCATTATGCCCTGGCTGGTAAGCTAAAGGGATAAAGCACAAAAAACCACCGGTTTTATCCTGAAGATCCCTGAGGGCCATAAGGTGTTCGATCCGGTCTTCCCAGGTCTCTACATGGCCAAACAGCAGAGTGCAATTTGTTGGGATGGAAAGTTTATGAGCAGTCTCGTGAATATCAAGCCATCTCTGCCCTGAAACTTTTTCAGGACAGAGTTTTTGTCGAAGGTTGGGTGAGAAAACTTCAGCCCCGCCGCCTGGAAGGGCGTCCAGTCCAGAGCTGGCAAAATCAGACAATACTTTTTCGTAGGATAGGCCATACTTATCTGCAAGAAAAGCTATTTCTACAGCAGTAAAGGCTTTGATCCTGGATTGGGGTCGAATCTTTCTGACTACTTTGAGCATATTCAGATAATAGTCGTACTCCAGCTCGGGATTAAGACCGCCTACTATATGAATTTCATCAATGGGTTCATCAAGCCTTGACTTGATAGATTCTTCCACCTGGTCAATACTTAAAGTGTAGGCGCCTTTTTCATCCTGACGCTTGCTGAAGGCGCAGAATCTGCAGGCATTGGCGCATACGTTTGTAAAATTGAGATGCTGATTATAGACAAAAAAAGCTTTTTTACCATAAAGCCTGGTGCGAACGTTATAAGCGGCATGACCAAGATCATGCACAGACGCATGGTCAATTAGCTCTAAGGCCTCATTACCACTAACGCGTTTACCATCCAAAATCTTCAAAATTACGGGAAAAGAACTATTCATATGAAAATACCCACCTGGGTCCGGAAAGTGCGTTATCCAGTGAAAACTCACCCATGACCCTTCTGATGAGGGATACCTTCTGCACAGGTCCTTCCAGTAGTACGACTTCGCCCTTGATCCCGGCAAGCTCCCTCACTAGATTTCTGGCTTCATTAAACCCGCCTAACCTGTCAACAAGGCCCACTTCAAAGGCCTGGCGACCAGTAAGTGCTCTGCCATCAGCCAGGACAGCAACTTCCTGAACATCCATGTTTCTGCCCGCAGCCACATCCTGCACAAACTGATCATGCAAGTCATCCATAAGACTTTGAAAATAAGCCCTTTCTTTCTCAGTCATGGGCCTGGTTACTGTGCCTGCATCTTTGTATTCACTGCTGTAAATTGCCTGATCTTCTATTCCAATTTTTCTCAAAAGCTCCTGCATATTGGTCAGATTGGCCTTGACTCCGATATTTGCAGTGAGAGTACCTGGATTAGCCACTATCTGATGCGCTGGACTTGCTACATAATACCCACCTGATGTAGCCATGGCTCCCATGGATGCAACCACTGTCCTGTTTTGAGCCAGACTCCTTACAGCCTGATATATTTCCTGGGATGGACCCACAACACCACCTGGAGAGTTAATCCGGATTATTACTGCCTTTACAGAATCATTCTTCTCCAGTTCATCAATCCACTCGGTTAACTCCCTGGAATCTGTAATCAAGCCGGATACATTAACCACTCCAATTTTCTGGCCGCCCCTTAATTTGGATTTATCCCCGAAAAAGATTAAATTAAAAACGGCCATAGCCATCATAAAGATGGCTACAGCCGCTATTATCAACATAAATCCAAATAAAAGAGGATGACGTTGGCTGAACTTATTCTGACTGGTTTTCTCCATCCTCTGCTTCCAGTTTTTGCCTGATGAGGTCACCAAGATTACTTCCGGAGGGAGCTGTACCTACTTTGGCCTTCTGCTCACCGCCTCTTTTCTTATCCTCTTCTTCCTGCTGCTGTTTGATGGACAAGCCAAGACGCCTTTCATCCGCACTCACATGAATAACCTTGGCCTGGATTTCCTGGCCTTCTTCAAAGGACTCCTTGGGACTTTTGACCTTCTTGCGGCTCATTTCAGAAACATGAACCAGTCCTTCAATCCCCTCCTCGACTTCCACAAAAAGACCAAAATCTGTGATATTAGTAATTTTGCCGTTAACAGTAGTGCCCACAGGGTAATGGTTGGGCACATCCAACCATGGATCTTCAGATAGCTGTTTGATGCCT
>PWPY01000180.1 GCA_003558575.1 Desulfonatronovibrio sp. | reverse complement strand
GCGCAGAAATCCGGGCTTTTTGAGCGTATTATTGTCTCCACTGATGATGAGGAAATAGCCGAGGTTTCCAGGCATTATGGAGCGGAGATACCCTTTATGCGGCCAGAAGAGTTGGCAGATGATTATACAGGGACCACAGAAGTAATAGCCCACGCTGTTGAATGGTTCAGGGAAAACAATTACCCTGTAGACGCGATATGCTGCATATATCCGACCGCTCCATTTATCAGCACTGTTGATCTGAGCCAAGGACTGAAGCTCTTACAATTAGGCAATTGGGATTATGTTATTCCTGTAACTGAATATGCTTTCCCGATTTTCCGGTCTTTCAAGGAACTTTCCTCTGGTGGTCTGGAGATGTTCTTTCCAGATATGTTTGATAAGCGTTCTCAGGATTTTCCAAGGGCGCTGCATGATGCCGGGCAGTTTTACTGTGGTTTGCCTGAGGCTTGGTTATCCGGCAAGAGGCTTTTTGATAAAAACTCATGCCCTATAAAGATTCTCAGATGGCGTGTTCAGGATATCGACACTATGGATGACTGGCATAGAGCTGAATTGATATATAAGTGCTTGTTTCTAAATAAGGTTAATAAATGAATAAACAAGGTTATATTACCGAACAAGAAAAATTCTGGGCAGGGAAATTCGGCACAGAGTATATTGATCGAAATAAGAGCCAGAAGGCTATTGCTTCAAATATTTCTCTTTTTAGCCGTGCCCTGCGCATGGCTGGACAGATTAATTCCTGCATTGAATTTGGTGCAAACATTGGCTTGAACTTGGCAGCTCTTCGCATACTTTATCCTTTTCAAGACCAATATGCAGTAGAGATAAACAAACGGGCCGCAGGAGAACTCCGAGAAAATATTCCAGAAAATAAAGTATTTGAGATGTCGATACTGGATTTTGATCCGATAAACACAGTCAAATGGGGGGGGGTAGATCTGGTTCTCAGCAAGGGTGTTTTAATCCATATCAATCCTGATTTGTTGCAAGAGGCGTATAATAAACTGTACGCCTGTGCAAAACAATACATACTAATAGCTGAGTACTACAACCCAAAACCGGTTTCCATCAGCTATAGAGGGCATGACAACAAGCTCTTTAAGCGAGATTTTGCCGGTGAACTGATGGATAAATTTACTGATCTAACCTTGAGTGACTATGGTTTTGTATATCACAGAGACCTGGCATTTCCCCAAGACGATATCAACTGGTTTTTGTTGGAAAAAACTGACCCATGAAAGTAGCCATCCGCGTTGATGCCTCCGCCCAAATCGGCACAGGCCACCTCATGCGCTGTCTGACCTTGGCCGAGGCACACCGGGATAAAGGTGCTCTTGTTGTCTTCATCTGCCGGGAGCATCCAGGGCATTTATGCAAGCTGGTTGAGACAAAAGGCTTTGAGGTAATCAGGTTGGCGACTTCAGCAGATAATGAATCCAACCTACAGGATGAAGAGCCGAACCTTGCCCACGCTCATTGGCTTGGGACTTCGCAGTCAGTTGATGCAGAACAGACCATCCAAGTATTGAAGGATAAAGCTCCCTGGGACTGGCTTGTAGTTGACCATTACGCTCTGGATCATCGCTGGAAATCAGCCATGCGGAGAGTGGCCAACAAGATAATGGTCATTGACGATCTGGCAGAGAGAAAGCACGGCTGCGATCTGCTCCTGGATCAGAGTTATTTTCAGGAGCCGGAAAAACGATATCAAGGTTTATTACCAGACAAGTGCCAAGTGCTTCTTGGCCCCAGATACGCTCTGCTCCGCCAGGAGTTTCGAGAAGCCAGAAAATTCTGCCGCATGCGCGGCAACGGTATTGCCCGGGTGATGGTTTATTTTGGAGGCAACGATCCTGACAACCTGACCGGAATGGCTCTCGAAGCATTGTCTGATAAAAAATTAAGTCATCTGCTGGTTGATGCGGTAATTGGCCCCAACAACCCTCACCAGGATAAACTTGATATGCAGGCCAAACAAAGTCCGGGAACCCGCCTGCACGTTCAGCCTGAAGGGTTTACCGAGCTTATGCTCAGAGCTGATCTTTGTGTCGGAGCAGGTGGAACAACTACCTGGGAGAGGCTTTGCCTGTCCTTGCCCAGCCTTGTGATTACCGTTGCAGAGAATCAAGAATCTTTTACTGCTGAATTACATCAAGACGGTTTAATAACCTGGGTTGGCCGTAAACAAGATGTCTCTGTAGCTGACATCAAAAGCTGTGTTCAAGCTGCCATTGATAAGTCTCAAGCAAATGATCTTTTCTCAAATTCACTCCTTCATGTGGATGGTCTGGGAGCCATGAGAGTGGCGGAAAAGATTATTCCTGCAAGCAGGGATGACCTTTCTTTGCGCCAGGCTTGTCGGGAAGATATAGACCTTTTGTATTTCTGGGCCAATGATCCCTCGGTCAGGGAGAACTCATTTCAGCAAGAGCGTATAACCTGGGATGAGCATGAAGCTTGGTTTAAGAGTAGGCTTGATTCGACATTGACTGAAATATGGATCATGCAGACTCCATATGTGTTGCCTGTTGGGCAGGTTCGTTTTGATTTTGATGGAGAGACTGCCAACATAAGCTATAGCTTGGATCCGGTTGCCAGAGGACGCGGATGGGGAGTTAAACTGGTGGAACTTGGAATCAATAAAATCAAAGAGTCAGGCAAAGTAAAAATGATTCAAGGCAAAGTGAAAAAAAGCAATCCAGCATCGAAAAAAGTCTTTCTTAAGCTTGGCTTCTCCGAGACAGTGAGAAATGATGCTTTTACTTTCAGGAAAACAATTCAATGATCAGTATTGCCAAGAAAAAGATCTCAACAGCTCATGAACCTTTCGTCATTGCCGAGATGTCGGGCAATCACAACCAGTCTCTGGACAGAGCCTTGGAGATTGTGGAGGCAGCGGCCAGATCTGGGGCTCATGCTTTAAAGCTCCAGACCTATACTCCAGACACCATGACCCTGGATCTTAAT
>PWPY01000063.1 GCA_003558575.1 Desulfonatronovibrio sp. | reverse complement strand
GAATGACGGAAAAGGTCAACAACCTTCTTTAAATGTCACCCCGGACCAGATCCGGGGTCCAGATCTTCTTGTTCGAACATGATCAATAGTTAAAAAAAATGTCAGCCACATGCCATTACTGACCCTCAAGGGGTGTTCATTTTGCCTGTGCCAGAAGATAATGAAGTCGCTTAAAAGTGTTGAAAGAGTCCTTATAAGACAGGCTGTTCAAAAATTCCAAGTGCAAGGAGTAAAAAAAGTTCAAGGTCGCAACGTATTTAGACATACGTAAGAATTTGAACTTTTTGTAGCGACGCTGCAATTGGAAGATTTTCAACTGCCTGTTAACTTATGCAGACATGACTATGCCTGCTATGACCTCCTTTGACAATAAAATTCTATGGATCTGTTGTATGTCCTTTCTTCTTCAGGTGTGAAATAGCAGGCTGGAATTTCACTGCGCTGGCGATGATAGTGAAGACACTCACAGCACAGGCCATGTCTGGGACAAGAGGAATAAGTACAGGTGCAGTGTTCAGCATTTATTCTGGCCTTGTTGCATTTATCGATTTTTTGCATAAAATAAATCCTTTTTTATAAATGTTCAAATTATCTGCTGAAACGTCCACATGATACTGGGTGAACAAAAACTCTAAACTTAGCAGATTGCTGAAACCTTCCAACTGCTGCATCCTGGTAACAATATCAAGCTATTACGTGTCTTAACTACGTTGCGATTTTGAATCATTCGATGCTGGGAAGCAGCTAAGGATTAAAGGTGTCTCACAAAGCTTGTCAAAACAGGTCAATCGGGTCTTTTAATTGATATTTTTAATAAAATATACTATAATTAAAAGAGTTCGGAACAGGAGTTAACAACTTGCATGCTGAATCCATATTGCTCATTTAAAAAAATCGCAATCTGACAAGATTACAGCAATCTAACCAGAAAACATTCACACAGTTATGCTTTTGGCTTGATCAACTTTTCTTGACCGTGTTGAAACGCATGAATGGCAACACATAAACAAGGAACCATTGATGAAAAAATGGTATAATTACTTTACCAAGTCCGAATCCTTCGACTGGTCTGATAAAAGGTTACCTATTCCAAGGTTCAAAATCAATAATATATTCGGGCTCAAAAAATTTCTGGATATTATCCATGCAAGACAGTGTCTGATAAAACCTTTTCTCGAAAACAAAAACTATCCCTTAGTAGAAGCCAGAGAGCTTCTCCCATCTTTTGAGTCTGATCTTTTTGAATATGAAAATCTGCCGGGTTTCAGCTTAGTAGCCTTTGCCAGACCCATTGATTACTTCAATGAAATTTTTCAGTTTGACATCATTCATAACTCCTGGGAGAAGATAATTAGACATGAGGGAGAATCAAGCCCTCTTTTTCATGCCACGCACCTGAACAATCTTGCTACATTTCAGAGCAGACTCCCCAAGATTCTTCAGGACAGATTCAGGGATACCTTTCTGGACACTGATGTCTCCCTGCTCACAAATTATTCCAGGGTTCTCGATTTTATTTTAAATATGGACAGGGGACATGTCATGGGTATGAACGCCAGGGATGAATTTTATCTTGCCGGGGTTTATGCTTCTTTTCCTTCAGATCTGGACCCTGAACTCAAAAGATTCGGCCTTAGAATCAAAAAATTCAAGCCAAACGACAGCCTTACTTATGAGCTTAACCGCAATTTTGTTTACCAGTTCCTCATGGAGCTTTACGGTTACCCTGTGGTATCAGAAAGAAGAACATCAGCAGCCCTTTTCAGCAGAAGGCTTTTTAAAACCGGAGAACACTTTCTTATCCGGGCTTTGGGGCAGACCGATAGAACCATAACTACCATTTATTCTTCAGGAGAAGAAAAATTTTATCCTTCTCTGGAAAAACTGGCTCTGGTGAGATTAGAGACAAAGAAAAAAGATACCATTAAGTTTTTAAAAGAGAATGGTTTTTTCCTTGATGAAAAGAAAAAGGCCGTGATTTTACGGGTCAAATTCATGCAGCATAAATATGATCCCAACAATGTCAGAGAAGAAAGAGCCCTTTCTGTTGCCCGGCAGGAAATAATTCATCCCCTGACTGGAGAAGTCTGCTCCAACCTTAATATCATCAATGACATTTCCTATATGACCCTCAAACTCAATGATATTGTAAAAGGCGAATATAATGGAAGAATAAAGTATAAAAGGGAAATAATTGAAAACACGGACTCCCACGAAAAAAGACTCAAGTTTCTTTTTGCATGGCTTGGAAAACATCAGAGAAGAATTATTGGGTACTCTGATGAATTCTATGCAGGGGTCACCAAGGTCCTTGATAATTATTTACTGTCCCAGGAAAATCAGGAATACTTTAACGAGCTGTACAAACTGCATCAGGAAGTCTGGAACAAATACAGCTATATTAAACAGGCCAGAAAAATCAGATTGCTTCAGGATCTTCTGAGAAAAAGATACGCTGGTGATCGAATCAATTATCTGACCATGCTTGAACACACCAACGATATCCTTAGTGATCTGAAGTTTGAGCTGGTCAACTACTTTGATGAAATAGTGGCCAAGGCAACCTATTTAACAGAAAAAATCGCCGGCAACAGCTACCTTGTAAGAACTTATATTAAAGATAAAACAGAAAAAGATCTGACAGATTACGGGGTTGAAGTTAAAAAACAGTATGGCCGCCTGATTTCTCTTCTTGATGAACTCAAGGCCATAAGAAAAGTCAAATTAGAAAGGAATTTTACCAACTAACTGCCATGGATTTACTTAAAACACCCCTACACACTCTTCATCAAAAGCTTGGGGCCAGAATGGTTCCTTTTGCAGGCTGGAGTATGCCTGTTCAATATCAGGGCATAATTAATGAACATAAACATGTCCGGTCTAAAACCGGTCTTTTTGATATAAGCCATATGGGAGAAATCCTGATTTCCGGTAAAAATGCTGCAAAAGAACTAAGCCTGTGGGTCACACATAACTTGGAAAAATCAGTTCCAGGAAGATGTTCATACGGCTTTATGCTTACCTTTCAGGGTACAATAATGGATGATCTGATCATCTACCCCTTGGATGAAGATAAATTCATGCTCGTAGTCAATGCTTCTCAGAAAAAAAGCGACCTGCACCACCTGCGTCAGAATTTTTCCTCGAATTTAAAAATTCAGGATATAACCATGGAGACAGCCAAACTGGACCTGCAGGGACCAGAATCCATTGATGTCCTTCAGGATATAACCCAAACATCATGGATTGACCTTAAATATTTCAACTTCAGACATATCACTTTCCAGGGTATGGATTTACTGGTCAGCAGAACAGGCTATACAGGAGAACTTGGATATGAACTTTATGTTCCCTGGCAAAACGCCCAAACCCTGTGGAATATGATAATCAGCAATAAAAACGTACAACCCTGCGGTCTTGGAGCCAGGGACACTTTACGCCTTGAAGCCGGACTGCCTCTGTACGGCCAGGACCTGGACCAGAACCATACCCCGGCTGAAGGCGGATATGAATTTGCCCTGAAATCAAATGCAGAATACCTGGGAAAAAACAGGTCCAGGAATGTAAATGAAATACTTACCGGACTTATGGTGCAGGGGCGCAGATCTCCAAGAACAGGCGATATCGTCATGTTACAGGGCCAGAAGGCAGGAATGGTAACCAGCGGATCATTTGCCCCTTCTCTTGGTTATTGCGTAGCTCTGGCCTATATAAAAAAAGAGTATTCAGTAAATACCGAATTTACCATTGAGCGAGGCAAACTTGTCTTTGATGCGCAAACAACCAGGCTTCCTTTTTATCAGGGGACTGCCAGAATGAAGCTAAACTAATGTACAAAAAATTACATACCTTTTTTCTTCCTTCCCACCAGTGGAATGAACCCTGGTCTCTTGCAGGAAAAGAGGCCCATCATCTAACTAAGGTTTTGCGCATCACATCCGGGCATAAGATCAGGCTGATTGACGGGTCTGGTAAAACCGGCATATTTACAGTTCAGAAAATTTCCAAAAATGAAGTATCGCTTCTTTGCAATGAAGTTTTAACTTGGCCCGAACCTCAAAGCAAAGTCCACCTGGCTTTGGCCTGGAATAAAAGTTTCAGACGGTCGTGGCTTCTGGAAAAAGCTGTTGAACTGGGAGTCTGGAAAATAATTTTGTGGCAGGCAAGACACAGTCAGGGCAGGACAAAGGATGCAAGCCAGGAAAACTGGCAGGGGAAAATGATCGCCGCAGCCAAACAATGCGAAAACCCCTGGTTGCCGGAACTTATATTCCTGCATGAAGGAGCCGGGAAACTAACCCTCTATTCCAAAGATATTCAATCCAAACTGCTCTTGTGGGAAGAAGAAAAAAACAATAGAATAATGGAGTACTTTCAAAACCATCATCCTTGGGAAAAGGTGGTTGTCATCGGCCCTGAAGGAGGGCTGGCCAGAGAAGAAGTTGATATTTTTGTTGATTCCGGTTTTGTTCCGTTATCACTCGGCCCCAAGGTCCTTCGCTGGGAAACAGCTGCCCTTGCACCTCTTTTTTTGAATATGCTGACAGTCCATTGAAAAAGTTTCGTAACTGTTCACCACTTTAAATGTATTTTATTTTCGGGTTCAGGAGGTTCGGCAAACAGGGTCGTAAAAACTCACTCATAAGACAGCGTAAATCAAAATCTTTACCTTGGTATTTTTCGGGCCAAAATCCGATAATACATTTTTCAAAGCAGATCTATTCTTGTAACGATTTTGATTAACGCTGTCTAACTCGCTTAAACAGTTTACGCCCAGTTTGCTGAACCTCCCAAACCTCTGTAGAAAGCAAGTATTATGGCAATAGTTACAAAGTCCCAAATTCTGCCAATGATCATCAGCTCACTTTCTTACCCGGATCTGACTGAGGATCAGCCTTAAGCAATGACATTTTTTTACCCTGGCGTACGGCCAGGACCATTCCATGAGACATAACCCCTCGTATTTTTCTTGGGGCAAGATTAGCCAGGACAACTACATCCCTGCCTGTCAGGTCCTGAGGCTTAAAAAATTCAGCCAGACCAGCTACAACCTGTCTTGGTTCTCCCTTTCCAATGTCTACACTCAGCTTATAAAGTTTGTCAGCATCCTCTACAGGTTGAGCCTCAATAATTCTACCTGTAACCAATTTCATCTTCTGAAAATCTTCAAACTGAACCAGGTTTTCTTTGGGCTCTTTTTTGGTTTTCTGCGGCTTCTGCGCTTTATCTTTTTTCTCAGTGCTCAAATCAACCCTTGGGAACAGATTGGAACTTTTGGCAACCATTGTTCCTGATGGAAGCCCCTTCCACTGGGCGCATTCTCCAGTTAAATCAACACTATTTAAGTCAAACTCAACTCCAAGCTGCTCAAGCATTTTTTCTGAAGCACCAGGCATAACAGGCCATAAATGCAGGGCTATCTTTCGAATTCCTTCCAGCAAAACATACATTACCGTCTGCAATCTGACTGTATTTTTCTCTTTGTATAAAACCCAGGGTGCACTCTGGTCTACATATTTATTTAGATGACTCACAAGGACCCATAGCCTGGCCAGGGCCTTGGCAAAATCAAAATTTTCAAACAGCTTCACATAATCCTTTAGAGACTCCTGTCCAAGTTCAATAGTTTCTTTGTCCATCTCTGAAAATTCAGATGGTACTGGAACCTCCCCATTGAAATATTTATGGGTCATAGACAGGACTCTGTTGGTCAGATTACCAAGATCATTGGCCAGATCTGCATTTAACCTTCCCACCAGAGCTTCCTCAGAAAAAGAAGCATCTAAGCCGAACTGCATCTCCCTTAAAAGAAAATATCTGAACGATGGAAGCCCGTACTTATCAACCATGGACATGGGTTCCACAACATTCCCAAGACTTTTGGACATCTTGGTCTCACTGACTGTCCAGTAACCATGCACCCGAAGACTCTGAAAAAGAGGTATGTCTGCAGCCATAAGCATTGTGGGCCAGAACACAGCATGGGGTTTTAAAATATCTTTGGCTACAAGGTGGTGCGCTCCACTCCAGTATTTCTTGAAATCACCGCCCTCAGGCCAACTTAGAGCGGAGATATAGTTTATCAAAGCATCAAACCAGACATAGGTCACATACTGCTGGTCAAAAGGAAGCTCAATTCCCCAGGTCAACCTGCTTTTGGGCCTTGAAATACACAGATCTGTCAACTCTTCCCCAAGCATTCCCAGGACTTCATTGCGATATCTTTCCGGCTTGATAAAATCCGGGTTATTCAGAATATGTTCTCTTAGAGGTTCAAGGTACTTGGTCATACGGAAAAAATAATTTTTTTCCTGAAGAAACTTTGGTTTTTTCAGATGGTCAGGGCACAAACCGTCCACAAGTTCTTTTTCAGTATAAAAGCGTTCACAGCCCAGACAATAATGCCCGCCGTACTCACCAAAGTATATATCCCCTTTATCGTAAACTTTTTGCAGAACTTCCTGCACACATTTCTTGTGTTCAGGGTAAGTGGTGCGGATAAACTTGTCCGGAGTAGCTTCTAACCAGGGCCATGTATTCCTGAACAAAGAGCTTATGCTGTCTACATATTCTTCTGGAGTCTGGTTATTACTGGCAGCAGCTTCAACTATCTTATCTCCATGCTCATCAGTACCCGTAAGAAAAAATGTCTGATGGTTCTGCAGTTTATGAATACGACTTATACTGTCGGCCACAATAGTGGTATAGGCATGCCCCAGATGAGGCCTGGCATTTACATAATATATAGGTGTAGATATAAAAAAAGGATCCAAAATTATTTGCCTCCTGCTGCGTGAGCATTCTTCACTTGTTAATAGTTCCTTTAACACCTCTTAAACAACCACCCTGTCGTGGAACTACGGGCGTAGTCCGGAATAGTAAAAACAGTGAACTGGTAATACTCACCCTGCTACCTGGTGTCTTTTTTTCTGCTCTGTCTTCCAACAAGCTCGTTCCATTGGGGCAACGGAATTTCTTTTTCAACTCCATCTTCATCCAAAACTGTAAGAGATTCCCTGAAAAGATTGGCTCTTATTACCCGCAAATAACCCTGATCTGTTTTAAAGCGTTTACCAAGCTTAGGGATTTTTTTCTGAAAACGGGAGTAATTCTCCTGTTCAAAATTCAGACAACAAAGCAATCTGCCGCATACACCGGATATTTTTGCTGGATTGAGAAAAAGGTTCTGATCCTTGGCCATCTTAATGGTCACAGGTTCAAACTGACGCATAAACCTGCGACAGCAGCACATTTGACCGCAATTACCAACACCGCCTACCATCTGAGTTTCATGACGGACTCCAATCTGACGCAGTTCTATTCTGGTCTTGTAAATCCTGACCAGATCCTTGACCAGATCGCGAAAGTCCACTCTACCAGGTGCTGTAAAGTAAAATATGATCTTGCTGCGATCAAAATAAACCTCAACATCTACCAGCTTCATTTCAAGCTGGCGTGTCTTGATAAAATCACGACATAACTTATAGGCTTCAGCTGCCAGATCTTTATTCTCTTTCTGACTCTGAATATCTTCTGCGTTGGCCAGTCTGAATATTGGTTTGAGCTGTTCCGGAGTAAATCCATCAGGAATGGAATCCCTTACCACAACTACATTGGCCAGCCCCAAACCTTCTTCTGTCTTGACAATAACAAAGTCACCCTTTTCAACAACAAAAGGACTGGCCTTAAAATAATATACCTGGCCCTGATCCCTGAATTTAACTCCGATAACCTGTGTCATATAAATTTTTTCACTATAAGTTGTTATAACCTGATTAAAAAATTATGTAACTATTCACCATAACTGAGTGTTGAAAGAGTCCTTATCCAACAGTCAATCTTTACAGAGAGTTGGGAAGTTCAGCAAACTGGCGTAAACTGTTTAAGCGAGTTTTTTCGACCCTGTTTGCTGAACCTCCAAAACCAAAAAATCATATACATTTAAAGTGGTGAACAGTTACAAAATTATTTCAGCCGTCGAAGAATTTCCCTGGCGGCAATTCTTCCTGCCCCCATTGCTTCCACTACAGTTGCTGCACCAGTGACAATGTCACCTCCTGCAAACACCATGGGCAGATTGGTCTCACCAGTAGAAGGATCAGCCTTTATATTACCCCATTTATTAAGTTCAAGCTGAGGTGTGGTTTGTGTCAGAACACGGTTTGCTCCAGTTCCCACAGCCATTATTGCCATATCTGTCTTCAGTTCATAGACTTCACCATCAATGGGGACAGGCCTTCTACGACCGCTGGCATCGGGCTCACCAAGCTCCATCTTCTGCAGAAGGACACTTTTTAAGTGCCCGTGATCATCACCGGAAAATGAAACAGGAGAAGCAAGGATTTCAAGCTCAATTCCTTCTTCTAAGGCATGTTCCAGTTCTTCAAGTCGAACCGGCATTTCACCTTTTGTCCGACGATAAACAACCTTCACACTGGATGCTCCCAGCCTGTAGGCTGTCCTTGCAGCGTCCATGGCAACATTTCCTCCGCCAATGACAATAACATTATTCCCTTTGGGAACAGGGGTATCATACTCAGGAAATTTATAACCATGCATAAGGTTTACCCTGGTCAGATATTCATTTGCTGAATAAACCCCTACATAATTTTCACCAGGCAAATTCATAAATCTGGGCAGACCAGCCCCGACTCCGATAAATACAGCCTTATATCCTTCGGCAAAGAGCTCATCAATGGTAACGCTCATGCCGCCGACAAAATTACACTTGAATTCTACGCCAAGATGCTTGAGAGAATCCACCTCTCTCTTAACAACAGATTTGGGCAGTCTGAACTCCGGGATGCCGTAGACAAGTACTCCACCAGGTTCATGCAGGGCTTCAAATACAGTTACTTTCACTCCCCTGGCAGACAGATATCCGGCCAAAGTAAGACTGCTGGGTCCTGAACCAAAGGCAGCAACCTTGAGATTCTCATCAGGCAGGATACATTCCATAAAGCCTGTTTCCTGTTCACATGAATTCCTTGCATAAAAGTTATCCGCAACAAACCGCTCCAAGCGGCCTATGGCAATGGGCTGACCGGTTGGGCCAAGCTTGCACGTACCCTCACACTGATTTTCCTGAGGACATACCCGTCCGCATATGGCAGGCAGGCTGTTGGTATCCTTGATAACCTTGAAGGCTTCCTGAAAATTTTCCTCAGCCACGAGACGGATAAATGATTTACAGTCCACATCCACAGGACATCCTGTTTTGCATGTGTCTTTTTTGCATTGCAGACATCTTTTGGCCTCGGCCACTGCCTGGTTCTGATCATACCCCAGCGCTACTTCAGAAAATATCCTGCCCCTTTGAACAGCATCGCGCATGGGCATGCTTACTCTGGGCTTAATTTTGGTTTTTTTCTTTTTGGTCATCTAACCTGTCTTCTTTTTAAATAGTTCCATTGATAATTCTTCCTGGGGCTTGAAGGCATTCAATCTCATCATCAGCTCATCAAAGTCCACTTTGGAGGCATCAAACTCCGGACCATCCACACAGGCAAATTTTGTCTCACCACCAACGCTGACTCTGCATGCTCCGCACATGCCTACTCCGTCAACCATTATGGAGTTAAGGCTGACCACTGTTTCTACATCAAAATCAGCCGTAACTCCGGCCACAGCTTTCATCATGGGAACAGGACCAACCGCAACAACTTCCTTAACATCAGGGTTCTCTTTCAGGCACTTCAGCAGAACCTCCGTAACAAAACCCTTATGTCCCATACTGCCATCATCAGTAGCTACAAAAACTTTGGAAGAGATCTTCTCCAATTCGGGCTTGAACAGAAGCAGGTCCTTGCTTCTCGCTCCAATAACAGAAAGGACTTCATTTCCGGCTTCATAGTTACCCTTGGCAATATGGTGCATGGCAGCGATTCCGGTCCCACCACCTACACAAATGACTTGGCCCTGCTTCCTGATCTCGGTAGGCTTGCCTAAGGGACCGCAAAGATCAAGGATGATATCTCCCTGACCAAATGTATCCAGAAGGGCTGAGGTTTTGCCAAGCACAAGGTATACTATGACAATAACTCCTTTTTCAGGGTCCTTGTAAGCAATGGTCAAAGGAATTCTTTCTCCTTTTTCTGTCAGCCTCAAGACCACAAAATTCCCAGGTCTGGCATTTCTGGCGATATGTGGAGCATAAATAGTAAGCTCACTGACCCTGTCAGGAATGAGTATTCGTTTCTTTAATATTTTGTTAAGCATAGCAACCTGAGAATCCCGGGTTTGCCATATAAAAAAGCTTGCCTGGGAATGTAAAAGAGTTATATATTATTATCAGTTTTTAAAAAAACCATGAATGACATGACTCAAATTATCAGTTCCAACTCTCATAATCCTGTTCAGCAATATGCCCTGGTGGAAAAAAAGACATCAGGTCGTAAATCCTACTCAGCTGAACCAAAGGTAGACTCCATCCAGAAAAGCTTTGGCTTTAAATGGAAAGGATTCGGAATAGAGTACCAGTCCCAGGACATTCAGGTTGAGCCTTCAAGCCTCGCGCAAAAATCCGATAAAAAATTTTTCCAGGAACTGAATCAGGCCCAGGAAATAAAATCCCTTTCAAGGTTTCATTCCAATCATCACTATGGTCCGCTTCAACCCAGAGCCGCAGCCATATCTTATGACAGGCAGTACCGGGCACCCCTTGAATATTCTCATCCAATGATCAATCTTTCTGTCTAACAGACCTTATGCACCCTAAGCAAAGGTCCACTGAAAGGGCTGTAAGCCGAAAACAGTCAACAAATTGCGGATCACTATCCTCTGGACAAAATGCCTTCAAGCTTCAATAAAGCCCTATCTACTCCCATAGGATCCGATCCTCCTGCCTGGGCCAAATCAGGCCGCCCTCCACCACTGCCTTTGATTTCAGCAGCTACTTCCTTAATTAACTGAGGAGCAGTAAATTTTTCATGTAAATCCTTACTCACATATATGAGCAGCGAAGGCTTGTCTTTATCCACAGAGGCAAGCATGGCTACCCCGGATTTCATTTTGGAACGTATATCATCCATAAGCTTTCGCAGGCCATTCATATCTGTATCATCAACTTTCTGGGCGATGACCTGAATGCCGGCGATATCTCTGGACTCGGAAGCAAGCTGCTTACCAGCACCTGAAGAAAGTTTCTGTTTGAGAGCCTTATTCTCCTTAGACAGCTCTTTCATCTGGTTTTGCAGGACAACAATCTTGTCCACAACCTGATCCGATCCGGCCTTTAGCATGTCCTGAAGCTTTTCAAGATTAAGACGGTTTTTCTGCCAGAATCTTAAAGCTTCCCAGCCGGTCACAGCCTCAATCCTCCGTACTCCAGCGGCAACTGCACCTTCATTGAGGATACAGAAGCTTCCTGCCTGACCTGTGGATTCAAGGTGAGTTCCACCACAAAGCTCCATGGAAACATCTCCGAGAGAAACTACTCTTACCTTATCTGAGTATTTTTCTCCAAAAAGGGCCAATGCACCTTTTTCCACTGCATGCTCATGATCCATTTCCATGGTCTGTACGGAAATATCCGATAATATCGCTGCGTTAACATCATCTTCAATCTTAGAAAGTTCTTCCTTGCTCAAGGATTTTATGTGTGTAAAATCAAACCTGAGTCTGTTTTCTTCCACAAGCGAGCCGGCCTGGCGCACATGTTCACCAAGGATGCGGCGCAAAACAGAATGCAGAAGATGGGTCGCTGTATGGTTTCTGGCAATGGAAACCCTTTTGCCGTCATCCACTGTCAGACTGACTTCCTGATCCTGCTTCAGACTTCCTCTAAT
>PWPY01000336.1 GCA_003558575.1 Desulfonatronovibrio sp. | reverse complement strand
GCGTTCGATGCGTTCTTCTTCCCAAGTTTCGAAGGTAATTATCTTAGTAGTCACATCTTCACCGTCAATAAACTTGAGTTTAAAGGCTTCTTGGTCGGTATAATCTTGTGCGGCAATAATATCGAGTAAAAATTCATCGTATGTCCATGATTCACCTTCTTCTGGACCATCAATCACGTTTTCATTAAAGGTAATCTCAATGCTTCTTGCACTTAATTGGATATCTACTTTTGTTAAATCCATATCGGCGTATAACGCATCGACAATGGTTTCATCCAATTCAGTCATATCCTTAGGATCTAAGTTAACAACCCAATCACGTAAGAAGGCTTCTTTGTCGGTAATTTCATAATCTTCTAGTGGCGTATCTTGATACACATAATCTGCATTAAAGGTAATGGTTAAGGTATTTGTATCAAACCCACTGATTGTCGCTTGGTAACCTTCTTCTAGATACTGGACTCTGTTTTCAAAGGTTTGTTTAAGTTCTTCATGAGTATCAAAATCATCCGCTTCAACTAAATAACCATATAATGCTTCTTCAATATTAGGATACTTATCTTCATCGTAAACCTCAAAGGTATCTAGATCAATCATGTAAGTCTCGGCATCGTAATGGAACAAACGTTGCATCATGCCGTCTGGTGAAAGTGCCCTATTGATAAGCATTAACATCGTATCATCATAATGATCATCATTAAATAAAACCATAACGGTGCCGCCAGTGAAATCTTCCGTATATAAAGTTGTACCAGGCACAAAATCGTTATCGGTTTTGATATCTTCATCTACTGGTCCTTCATAAAACCAAGATTCAAATTCTTGGAACGTATTGTTTATAATAGTGTATGTATCGGCTTCATCGTAATTCCAAATAGCTAAACCAATATCAACGCCTTTGATGATAAAACCATCAATGGTAATACCCGTTATATCACCATAAATCTGAATGGCTCCATGCTGTTGTTTTTCCATGGTGGTGGTATCTAGGATAACCTCAACATCACTTTCTGCGATCAGTGATACATCTGAGGTCTCAAACGATAATTCTTCTTCATAAACGCCTTCAAAAACTTTAATAATGTCGCCTTCATTGGCTCCATCTAAAGCCGCTTGAATAGTATCATAAGAGGTCTCTGTTGTTTCGTTATATATTGAGTAACTTAAATCATCCTCTAATGATGCAATATGGGCTTCTGCATCCTCTAGTAAGGTCACAAGCGCTCCATCAACCAAGCTTTGATCCGCCGCTGATTCAGCCAATAAGTCATAAGCTGCTCTTGCGGCTTCGACATCGTCTTTATCCGCTAGGGTTAATTCATCGATGGGTTCTAAGGCACTGATTTTTGCTTCTACGCGTTCGATGCGTTCTTCTTCCCAAGTTTCGAAGGTAATTATCTTAGTAGTCACATCTTCACCGTCAATAAACTTGAGTTTAAAGGGGTCTTGGTCGCTGCCTTCAGGTAAAACTACAATATCCAATAGATATTCATCATACGTCCATGATTCACCCTCTTGAGGACCATCAATCACGTTTTCATGGAAGATAAATTCTATTGAGTTATCTGTTAAGTTGATGTCAACTTGTTCTAAGTCCATCTGCGCATATAAGGCATCTACGGCCTCTTCATCGAGTTTAGTTTCTCTGTTGGGTTCTAGGATATACACTATGGATCGCATAAACGCTTCTTTATCGGTAATGTCATAATCGCCTAGTGGCGTCCCATCATAGTGCATATCAACATTAAAATCGATGCGTAAAGTCGCCGTATCGAAGCCGCTAATATCAGCAACAATACCTTCTTTAAGATATGTTATGCGCTCATTAAATAAATTATCAAAATCAGCGAGTGAATCGTAGCTTTGGTCAAAGAGCAATCCATATAACGCTTTTTCTTTGTCTGCGTATGTGTCTTCATCATAGAATTCGATTTCGTCTAAATCAAGGATGTAGGTTTCTGCATCGTATTGCTCTAAAACATGCATCATTTGATTGGTTGTCGATGCACCGTTGATTCTACCTAAGATAAAATCTTCATAATAATCATCGTTCACAATTTGCATCAAAAAATATCCAGGGTAATCGTCGATGTAGATTGTACCGCCAGGGACAAACGTATTCTCTTGATAAACCGCTTCTAGATGAGGACCATCATAGAAGATCTCAAACATTTCAAAGGTATTGTTTTTGATTGTAAAAGTATTGTCTGGATCTAGATCAAAAATCCATATGCCGGTTTGATTACCTTTGATAATGAAACCTTCAATGGTAATATCCGTACTCGATATATAGATTGTCCTCGAAGCCGTCAAAGCGGTGGTATCTATAATGACATCGGCATCACTTTCTGCGATGAGGGAGACATTTGAAGTCTCAAACTGTAATGCTTCTTCATAAGTACCTTCCAAAACTTTAATAATGTCGCCGTCATTAGCTCCATCTAAAGACTCTTGAATGGTGAGATAAGCGGTTGAAGTATTTTCGTTATAGGCCGCGCCTTCTAGAATTTCAATCACAAACGTTAGTTCTAAGCTGAAGTATTCATTGTTTACCCTAAGTACAACCGGAGCTTTTGGATCAGCCATATAATTTTCAACCACATGGCTAATCAAGGTTTCATCGGTTTCAATATCACTCCAATTACTACCCTTTAAGCCATGTTTAGCTTCATCCCATTGATAGGTATTACCATCATAGTTAATCGTGATGATTGTAGCATCATCTTGACGGTAAAGAGCGCCTAAATAACGCGCTACATCATTCATCAGATCGTCATCATCAAACGCCGGCGTGATATAGGTTGTGGTAATCTCCTTATCATCGATATCGCTTTCACCTACATAGGTATAATCATCGTAAGTATAATCAAAGGCATCGTGGACTTCTGATTCTAAGGTGTTTTCTAAATATTCAACGTCCACCTCTTTATACGTATCCAAAATCACTTCTTCAGTATCCGCATCAATTAACGCCATATGAATCGTAT
>PWPY01000153.1 GCA_003558575.1 Desulfonatronovibrio sp. | reverse complement strand
TAGAGCCCAGGTAACATTGGGAGAGCGAAACCTGGGAACTGTCAGACTGGGTCTTTCCAGGCAGGAAATGGATGCCCAGATACACAGACAGCGGATGACCAGCCTTTTAATCACCCTGGGCGTAGTTGGCCTGGGTGTTATTGTAGCCTTATGGTTTGCCCATACTGTCACATACCGTCTCAATAGACTGCGCGAGTCAGCAGAAGAGGTTGTTAAAGGCAATCTAAATGTTCAGGCAGGATTTGACCTGGAAAAAAACTGCTGGGAAATAATGGATTGCGATCGTACTGAATGCCCGGCCTATGGAGATACCCAGAGACGATGCTGGTATCTGGCAGGTACCCTGTGCCCTAACTGCAAGGACAAGGAATACCCGTACAAAATGGAAACATGTCAGCATTGTCCAGTTTATAAACATAATTTCGGCGATGAGATCCAGGACCTGGCTGAAGCCTTTGATGTCATGGCCGTCACTGTAAAAACACATATTGAAGAGCTTACAGAGCGGGAAAAAACCATTGCCAGGCAGCAGGGTCTGTTAAAGACTATAATGAATGTTACTCCAGACTTTATCACTCTGCAGGACAGGGAACTGAAATACAAGTTTGCCAGCAAGGCATTTTGCGATTACTTTAGTGTCAAAGAAGAAGAAATTATTGGAAAGACAGACTTTGAAATATTCTCAGAAAATCAGGCTGATCTAAATTACCATGAAGACATGCAGATAATCATTACTGGCCAGCCCCTGTCCAAGGAAATTACTTTTAACCGTGCTGATGGCCAGAAATGGCTGCATGTAATCAAGGTCCCGGTTTACGATCAGGACGAAAGTATAATTGGCATACTCCTTACTGCCAGAGACATTTCAATGCTCAAAAAATTCCAGGAACAACTCATCCAGTCCCAGAAAATGGAAGATCTGGGCAGGCTGGCAGGAGGTGTTGCCCACGAAATAAATACCCCTCTCGGTATTATTCTGGGCTATACACAGCTCCTCTTGGAAGATATTGAAGACGAAGACCTTTTAGACGACCTGAAAATCATTGAAAAACAGACCAAGGTCTGCCGCAAGATTGTTGCTGATCTCCTGGGGTTTTCCAGGTATTCCCAGTCAGCCAGCGAAAATGTGGATATTAACCAGTCCCTGCACGAAGTAATAAAACTTGTAGAGCATGTATTCTCCCTCAACCATATTAAAATACTTAATTCAACTGATGAAAATATCCCCCCCCTTATGGGAGACAAGGAAAGACTCAAGCAGGTCTGGCTGAATATGCTCAACAATGCTGCTGATGCCATTGGTCAGGACGGTGTAATCTACGTCCAGTCCAAGCTCTGTGCCCACAGACAAAGGGTTATGGTAAGCATTACTGATACTGGAAAAGGGATAAAAGAAGAGCACTTAAGCAAAATATTTGACCCCTTTTTTACAACCAAACAGGTGGGAAAAGGTACAGGCCTGGGCCTTTCTGTTTCTTTTGGAATCGTAAAGGACCATGGTGGAAAAGTATCCGCCCTCAGCCCACCACCTCAGGAATATCTGCCTGAAGATTTTCCCAGATCTGAAACCTATGGTCCAGGTACTGTCTTTATTATAGAGTTGCCTCTGGATCACCATGAAGAAAAAGAAGAAGTGGAGGACAACAATGGCAAACATTGCCGTACTTGATGATGTTTATGACGCTGGTATTCTCGTACAGAGAATTCTTAAACGAAAGGACCATACAGTTCATCCTTTTACAGAAGAGGAAGATTTTCTGACATTCGTCAAGAATGAACAGGTAGATCTGGCTATTCTTGATATTAAGCTCAAAAAATTGAGCGGCGTTGAGGTGCTGGAAGAATCCAAAAAAATTTCTCCATCCACAAAGATCATAATGCTGACAGGCTACCCCACAATTGAAACCGCACAGAAATGTCTTCAGCTGGGGGCTGATGAATATCTTGTCAAGCCCATTGATAAGCATGAGCTGGAGGAAAAAGTGGAAAAAGTGCTCAAAAGCAGCTCTTAGGATCAGCTTATATGTGGGTTACCCAACTCTTAGGTTACTGGTCCAGGCAGGTTTTTGCCCCTGGTACACTTTTGCGCAAAAAGTACCAGTATTTCAGAGATCTCCTTGCCCTTGACCGCTACTGTCTGGAAAAAATGGCTGAAATAGAAGAAGTGCATTACCGGGGACTTCCGTGCGATTATGCGCGGGTAATCAGGCTCTGTGCTGAGCTTGATCAGGGAGTGGATAAGCTCATCAGGAGCATTATTGCCTTGAACCCCCTGCGCTACCGCGTCCTCAAAGAGTATCACAGTAAAGTATCTTTCTATCTTGATCTTTCCCTGAGCATCAATGACCCTGACATAGAACCTCCCTTTGTGCTGGACCTTAACAGTGAACATAATGAGGATCTTGCCGGAGGCAAAGCCATGAATCTGGGGATCATCAAAAACAAAAACTTTCCAACTCCCAAAGGATTTTGCGTTACCACCAATGCTTTTAATTCTGTCATCTCAGCCAATGTCCTGCGTCCCAGAATTAATGACATACTCAGCAAGGTCTGTCTTAACCAGATTGAAGATTTTGAAAAAAGGTGCACAGAAATACAGGAGCTTATCCTTGATGCGGTAATACCTGACAATGTCCTTGAAGAACTTGCCCAGGAACTTGAAAAGTATAAAGATTCCAGATTAGCAGTTCGCTCCAGTGCTTTTGGCGAAGACAGTGATCTTAGTTTTGCTGGACAGTATAAAAGCCTGCTCAAGGTCAAACCGGAAGAATTTGCTGACGCCTTCAGACAGGTCCTGGCCAGCAAGTATTCGCCTCGGGCCATGACGTACAGGATTCATGCCGGTCTTCCTGATGAACTGCTGCCCATGGCAGTTCTGGTCCTGGAAATGGTAGATGCTGATCAAAGCGGGGTGGTCTACTCATCTGGTGTCAAAGACAAGGATGAAATGGGCATTTATATTGTATCCGGGCTGGGAGACAAGCTGGT
>PWPY01000201.1 GCA_003558575.1 Desulfonatronovibrio sp. | reverse complement strand
CCCTGTATTCGCCCTCTTCTGAGTCAAAGTACTCCAGGTGTGTACCCTTTTTTGGCAAAACAATTATAAAAGGGGGCACACCCGATGCCCTGGCAAAGTAAACAAATGAACCATCACCTGCAATAAAGTGGTGTTTTGTAAAGCTCTGTTCGAATATTTGAGTCGGGTTTGAACCCGAAGGCGACCTCCAGGGAAGACCCAGTGCAAAATCTCCTATCCTCACAGTTGCAGTTGCTGTTGATTCCAGCTCAACATCCAGGTCGATATAGTCCTTACCTGCAGTATATGTCTGGATCATTCTAAAGGGCAACTCTTCGGTGTTGCTTACAAGCCTAACTGATTCACTGCCGGCAGATTCTACAGTCATAATATCCTGACCCGTTTCAATCCACCCCTCACCGGCCTTTCTGTAAGCTATGCTGACCCTGCACATCGGCCGGTCAGATACAACGCTGGCTTCAAAGGGGTCCAGCAGATCACCAAGTGATACCAGGCCTGCAGCAGAGACCTCAGCCCGGAGCTTTTCATTCTCAAGCAAGTAGGAGGAATCTGCAGATTGTTCCTGCTGCTTGCCCAGCAAACCGGGGGCGAAAAGAATAGACAGGAGAACAATTAATTGCCATTTGTAAAGACATTTCATTGGGTGGAGGTTTTGGAGTTAATTATAAGCTTAGAAAAACGCAATTTATAGATAATTCAGGAGAATTCCCTGTTTTTTAACAGTTAAAACAAAAGCTGCGGCATTGCAGCCGGCAAATCATTTATTAAGCACTATTGTTTGAAAATCAGAGGTATTGAGTTTGGAGCATTCTTTAAGGATCACAAAAACAGTCATCCTTCTGGCCGGGGTTAGTGCTGCCATGACGAACGTATATGATACGGGTGAAAAGGCTAACTGGCTTACACTGACCTGGGATATAGCTGAACAGATAAAAGAGTCCCTGGGAAATCTTTTCATTACAATGATAATACTTGCAATCTCTTTCCTGATACTACACCTTCTTTCAAAAAGGACAAATAAATGACAGCCCTTACGGAAGTTCATATAGGAATAGTTTATTTTTCAGGGCTGCTTGTTGGAGTAATTTCGGCCGTGTTGATCATTGTGTACCTGCACCCTCTAAAAACAACAGTTGGCAGAATCACCGAAAGATCCGCCCCGTTCTGGAAAAGAAGCTTCAGGAGCACCCTTATTCTTGCAGGGCTTATTGGTGGCATTGTCGGTCTCTTTCAGGGACTGCGGAGGCAGTTACGATTATCTGCTGGTGTCCGGATTCAATACAGCGATGAAGGGGTTTGAACAGGTGTCGGCTTCGTTTGAATACATGACCCTTATACTAGGGCTTTGGCTGTTTGTTTTTATGCTGCTCAGAATAAAGAATCTATATTAAACATTATTCTTTAACCACCTTCCTTATCTCTCTGGTACCATTATTCCCTACTGTAATAACCAGATAGACCCCGGCTGTAAGTCCCTGAGCAGAAATGGTAACCCTGTCCATATTGGTAACATCAAGCTGCTTTACCGTTTGGCCGTAAATATCTGTGATTCTTATATTATCTGCATCTGATATATTTTCCACCACAAACGAATCACCAAAGGGATTGGGGTATATTTCAAGATCCCTGAAAAAGGTGGTATATGTATTGGTAGTGGACGAAAATACAGCTGTAAGTAAAGAGTTGCCGGCCGGCATGATATAGGTATAAACCGCTTCTGTGCTGACTACATTTTCATCTTTGTCCTTCCAGCTTACAAAATGGTATCCTTCCCTGGCTTCTGCACTCACCTCTGCCTGTTGGTCCATATTGTAAATACCTTCTCCTTTAAGCTCACCGGCATCCTCAGGCTCCGCAACAAGGGTAAGATGATAATCGGCAAGTTTAAAATTGGCAGTAAGTTCCAGGTCAGAATCCGGCATCTGAAAACTGTATTCTTCCCTTTCAGAGAACCCGATACCATGATCATCAGTCCAGTTTACAAATTCATGGCCACTTTCTGGTATTGCAACTATGGTAACATAACTCCCTCTCTCATATTCACCATACCCCCCTGCTGTGCCGGCTGCTTCCGGAAATACCGACAGGTTTAGCGAGAAAACTCCTAACTCTTCAACAACCACATCAATTGTTGCTGTATGTTCACCGGGGTTGGAAATATTCTCCGGAAGGTCAAATGTGCCCACAAATGTGTAAATATCCGGAGTGTTACCGTCATATGCAGGGGTGCCTCCATCCCAGTTAACTTCCAGTTCGGCCTCTGAGTTGTCATCCAGGGTAACATTCACCATGCCTGGTAATCCGATATCCCCGTAAGTGGTGCCGTATTCAATAATAATAGGTTCAAGGGCTTTAACCTCAGCAATCTCTCTGCTCTCTTTACGCACGAGAGGAAAAACGGCCAGGTCAATGTCCAGGCCCCGGCTGGAAAGGATATCATACCATGTGCCGTCATGTTTCTGTTCAAACGCAAGTTTAAGGCCGGCCCCGTCTTTGTCGGAAGATGAAACAAGGCCTATTTTTGATGGATATATTTCCGACAGGTCAAAGCCTGCCGCAAAATCCGACGATATCTTTACTGGCTGCTCAAACTCAACATACATCATGTCATTGTATGCCTGAACCTCATCTGTGGTCACGACCCCGGCAAGGTCAATTGCTTCTTTTGCCAGCACACTTGAGGGTTTCTCATCTGCAACATCCCATAACTTAAAGTTTACTGCTCCTGTTTCTCCTTCTGCAGAACCATACCAGAAGTATACACCGTAAACTTCGTAATCACCAGAAACCTGAAAAACCTGGGCTTTTGCACGGTCACCGTTTTCGTTGGTGCCGCTTACATATCCTTCACCATCAGTGTAAAGAGTTGTATTACCTGCATTTAACCAGTTACCCGGCATCAGGACCTCATTGACACCGGCATCAGGAGCAATGGAAACATTAATGTCTATGTCCGAGCCGGCAATGGTGAAACTACCGGACTTAACCAAATATTCT
>PWPY01000355.1 GCA_003558575.1 Desulfonatronovibrio sp. | reverse complement strand
CCCAGCAGGGAAGTCCCCACTCTTCAAACAGATGAACTGAATCATCAACATGACGGCCAAGGTCGAAGATCAAGTCTTCACGAACAATACCCATAAGGTCAGTACGGACCATGCGTACGTAATAATCGGGATCGTTTTCACCTACGTATGTGTTAATAGCTGAAAGGCCCTGTGCAACAGCACCGGAACGTTCTAAAGCAGCTTTATCAACCATAAGATAGCTGATGTTGTGTGGATCTGCCCATCTTTTAATTTCAAAGGCTGCTCCACAACAACCCATACCACCACCGACCATGAGAATGTCTTTTTCAAGTTCTACAATTTCTGGCTCGGCAAGGGGTATACCGATGTTTTGGCTTTTAGATGGAATTACTGGCATAAAAATACCTCCTTAAAATTTTATATTTAGCTTCGGCTAAAATTATCTGTTTCCAAGTTCGCAAGAGGGCTCAAACCAGCACTGAGTCATCTCAGGCTGATCAACATCAAATTTCTTGCCCAAAGCTTCTTTGGGTTTTGCCAGTTCTTTCTCGGTGAACAAAAGTTCGTCATCGAGGTTTCCGGGTTCAGGCTTACCTTCGTAAGGCTTGATGGAGCCTTCTTCAGTAGTCCTGATGGGGAACTTAAAGCGCTTGATGTTGCCATTACGGAACTGAACAGTCCACATAATGTCAGATCCACTGCGCATGGGGATGGATGTTCCACCCATGGGTGCAAAGTCACCATAAGGACGTGCACCAATGGCACCCTGGGGGCAAATTTTTACACATGAATAGCATTCCCAGCAAGCTTCAGGCTCCTGGTTGTATGCTAACATGGCCTCAGGATCGAGGATCATCAGGTCGTTAGGGCAGATGTACATGCATGCTGTCTTTTCTCCGCCCTTACAGCCGTCGCACTTTTCCGGATTTACATAGGTTGGCATAATGTTCCTCCTAATTGTAGGTTTTTGTATACCATTGCCATGCCCTTTATCGGGCACTTAGTTAGCGGTCACGGATACATTTCCGCGCGCCTTTCCAAACAAAGCCATTTAAGGCAGTTAAGATTTAAAACTTCATATAACTGCGATCAAATTTCTTTGTCAAGGAAAAACAAAACCAGGCCCGAACACAGGTCCGAGCCTGGTAAAATCTATAACACAAACTACTTCATTTCATCGCCGGAAGCGGCCTTCTGCATCTTGATCTCAACTTTTTCAGTAAGACCTGCATAGTACGCACGCAGAATGTCCAGAACTTCTTCACGACCGAAATGATCTACAACTGGCTCGCCTTCAGAGAGAGCCTTGCGCAGCTTGGTACCACTCAGGATAACCCTGTCTTCCTTGCCGTGGGGGCAGGTTTTCATGGAAGCCATGCCGTCGCATTTGTAGCAGTAGAATGTCCAGTCTATCTTCATGGGCTCGCAAATCAGGGCCTTTCCTGGCTCAGCCTTGGCACGCTCTTCTTCAGTGGCATAAGGAATGCGGTCAAAAATTTCCTGAGCCTCAAACAGGGTGTAGAAATCACCCACACCTGCGTGGTCACGACCGATAATCATGTGTGAAATGCCGAAGTTTTGACGAAATGTGGCATGAAGCAGAGCTTCCCTTGGACCTGCATAACGCATGTCCAGAGGATATCCAGCCTGAAGCACAAAGTCTTTTACAAAATACCCGTCAATGAGGGTTTCAATGCATTCCAGACGAACGTCTGCAGGAATGTCACCAGGCTTCAGGTTACCGATGAGAGAGTGAATGAGCACGCCATCACATACGTCTGCTGCAATCTTGGCAAGATGTTCGTGAGAGCGGTGCATGGGATTTCTCAGCTGCAGAGCAGCAATCTTTGACCATCCGCGATCTTCGAAAGCCTTCCTGGTTTCTGCAGGACGCATGTAAGAACCGCGATACTTAGGATTGGTGGGATAATCGCCTTCGGAAAGAACCTTTACAGGACCGGAAAGGCAGAATTCTTTTCTCTGCATAACCTTCTGAACACCAACATGATCTTCAAGAGCTGTCTTGAGAAAATCACCCTGGGAATCTTCTCCATTGCCCTTGTATACCATTTCAGCTTCCCACTTCTTATCATCTTCACTCATGGCGTACTTGGTTTCCACCTTCATTGTGGCATAAATTTCGCCTTCGCACTCAAGAGTGATTTCATCACCTTCATTAATCTTGCCTGCTTCGTCTTTGGAAACGGAAAGCATTACCGGAACCGGCCAGAATGTTCCGTCAGCAAGAGTAAATTTTTCACAAACGGACTTCCAGTCTTCCTTGCCCATAAAGCCGGTCAAAGGACTGAAACCGCCAATACCCATCATAATGAGATCGCCCTTTTCCTGGGGATGAATCTCAACCTTTTTAAGACCCTGGGCCTTTTTCAGCTCAGCATCTTTTTCAGCAGCCTGCAAAAGGCATTCAGTAAGACCTTTGCCTCCATGTGGTGGTACGAGTTTAGACATTGTAAAACCTCCTTAAATTGTTTCTTTAGATCCAACTAACTTGTGAATTAATGAACATACTAATGACTACCTGCGAAAGTTGCAAGAATTATTTAGCTGTTTTTTTGAAAAACACCCATAAATAATATTCAGATGGAAAAGCAAAACTTAACCACCAATCCTTCCAATCAAACCTAACCTGTTGAAATAAAAAGCAATGTTCTTTGCTTGAGATAAATTAACTATTTATATATTGAATCAAAAAAAAAGGCAACCTGTTTTTAAAAAGATTGTTTAAGTCGCAGTTTCTTTGTTCAATTGGGCACATGGGTAAACATATTATATATAAAAAATCAAAATACTGAGAGGTCCGGTAGTGCTAAGAAATTTGCCTTGTGTATTTTGCGGGGTAAATTGTGAGGAGTCCGATAAAGGGGGAAACTCAAGAAGAGGTCGCCTACAGTGCTTTCTTCTTATTATAGGCGTCAATAATGGTCTGCTTCAGGACAGAGAAATCACATGGTTTGGCAAGGCATGAAAAAATCTTATCCGCAACCTGTTTATCTCTGGGATCAAATAAACCATGCCCTGTCTGGACAATGATCTGTATATGAGGATGTTCTTTTTTTAAAGCAAGCAGGAGTTCTTTGCCACTCATTCCAGGCATCTTCACGTCTATGACAGCAACATCAACGTCTTGTCTGCGAGCAGCCCTTAGAGCAGACTCTCCCCTGTTAGCAGCAATGACATTAAAACCTCTGAGCTGCAGCCTTCTCTGCAAAGAAGTCAGCAGGGCTTCCTCATCATCCACCAGCAAAACCTTAGGATTAGACATTTGTTTATCTCCGTAAAACTATCGCTTAATTAAACTGCATTTTCCGGACGTACTGACTTTACAGAATCGCAGTTAGAATCAATTTCAAAAAAAACATAAAGCTTGAATGCATGGGCACTCCCGGATCATCATTCAACTCCAGCAGCCTGCTCCCCGGTTTTATTGCCAGGATTGGGCTTGGCCGGTAAAACAACTGTAAAGGTGCTTCCTTTGTTAACCTCACTGTCCACAAGAATTTCGCCGCCAAGCTTAGTGATTATGCCGTGACAGGTGGACAGGCCCAACCCGGTCCCCTTGCCCGGCGGTTTAGTCGTAAAAAATGGATCAAATATTTTGTTCAGATTTTCCCTCGGGATACCAAAACCGTTGTCAGTAACGCTGATCAGGACCTTTTCCTGGGGGCCCATCCGGGCATGAATGGTTATTTTGCCACCTTTGCTGATCGCATCCACCGCGTTATTGACAAGGTTCAACAGCAGTTGGCGCAATAGATAAGGCTCGCTGAATATTATCGGAAGTTTTTTGTCGTAAACCTTTTCAATGGTAATATTGTCGAGAAATGCATCCTGCTCACGCATTTCCACAACCTCGTCGACCACTTCCTTCAGGTTCACCTCGCTGAAGTTGGAATCCATTTTTCTGGCAAAGCTCAGCAGCTTGTGGGTGACTTCCTTGCACCTGCGGACCTGATCCACAATGGCACCAAGTGAATCTCTGAATTCTTCTGCATGCTTGAAATCCTTAAAATCAGCATCCTTCATGAGATCCTGCAGCCAGCCCGCTTCCTCTCCAATTACGGCCAGGGGGTTATTGATCTCATGAGCCACACCTGAAGAAAGCTGACCAATAGCAGCCAACTTCTGAGACTGGATCAACTGTTCATCAATTTCACATTTTTTTTCATCAGCCTGACGGATTTTTTTCATAAGCATACTCGATGTTAAATAACCAATAACCATGATAAAAATTACACCAAGGATTACACCGAAGATAAATACCATCCTGACCATTAGGATATCCTCGATGGCCTCTTCCTTTTCCTGCCGGACTACCAGGAACCAGTTGCTGTTGCTCTTGAGGCTGGTTATGGCGGCGAGCATCTCCACACCCTGTTCATGATAGGCCATACGAATGGTTCCATCAGGCTGTGGTTCCAGAAAAACCATATTCAGCTTCTCGCCGAAATCCTTACCCATTCTGGACCTGGTCTGGGCAATCCCTTTGGAATTAACCAGAAAAGCTTCCCCTGTCCTGCCCAGGCGCACGTTCTCCACAAATGCGCTAAGCCAGAGCCCGTTCACCGTAGCCCTCAGCATGGCCTGCTCCTGGCAGTGATCGTGCAGGACGGAAATAATGAAGTATGGATTATTTCGGGAATCAAAGTGAACATCACTGACCACAACCCGGTCCTCACATGACCCGATGAACCACTCTTCGCGACTGAAGTCGACGTACACCCGTCCATAGGGAAAGACCCCGGCAAGAACCTGGCCATCAGTCGCTACCACAGCCAGGTCCTGGAATACATCACCTGATTCTTTTTCAAGCCTGGCAAAAATCCTGGCCAGCGTTTCTTCCTCCTGCAGTCCGGACATGGTTTCTGATTCCGATAGAAAGCTCATAGTTTTGCACAGGCCAGTTATGCCTGCGTCCAGCTCGGACCTGACTTCAATGGCAGCATCAGCAAGCTTGAAGCCTGCCTGCTGGGTGATGCTGCTTTTGATATATTGGTAGCCGGTAAAATAAACGATGGTGATGACCAGGATGAAGGGAATACTTAGAACAAGAAAAATGACCAGGATAATATGCCGGCGAATCCAGGAGTAGGTTTTTTGATAGTGATCCGCCATAAATTTGCCCTCAGAATAACTCAGGAAATATGCTGTTCATGTTTTTAAAGCCTTATTCAGACTTCTTGCGTTTGACCTCAAAGGCATTGTCTATTTTGACCATCAGCTCCTCCAGTTCGCAGGGCTTCATAAGATAGTCAAAAGCTCCCAGCCTCATACCCTCAATAGCCGGATCAATGGACGCGTGTCCGGTCAGCAGGATGACTTCTGTTTCAGGCGATATTTTCTTGATTTCGGTCAGGGTTTCCAGTCCACTTAAACCAGGCATGCGCACATCTAAGATTACTACATCCATGGGCTCTTCCCGGATCATTTCAAGGGCCTGAATTCCGTTGGAAGCATCAAAAACATTGTACTCCCTGGACGAAACCCTTTTTTTCAAGGTCTGTCTGAACCTGTCCTCATCGTCTACTAGTAATACCTTGGGGTTATCCACTTACTTTTTGTCCTTATTGTTGCAAATTGTTTTTATTATGCAAATCCGAATTTAATGACTTGCTTGAAACAGAAACCTGGATCATGCTCTGGTCTGATCTACCAGTGTGAAAAAGTCCTTATCTGGCAGGCTGTTCAAAAATTCCAAGTGCAAGGAGCAAAAAAAGTTCAAGGTCGCAGCGTATTTATACATACGTAAGAGTTTGAACTTTTTGTAGTGACGCAGCAATTGGAAGATTTTCAATCGTCTGCTACGGTAACACTTGGCTCCAAAGGCAGCCTGATGGTAAATGTTGTGCCTTCACCAACCTTGCTGGCCACAAATATTGTTCCTCCCAGCTTCTCAATAATGCCATGACATATAGACAGACCCAGTCCGGTTCCTTTGCCTGGCTCCTTGGTGGTAAAGAAAGGGTCAAAAATCCTGGTCAGATTTTCCTGAGGAATACCCATCCCTGTATCGCTGATGGTCACTGTTATGGATTTGTCTTTATTTTTTTTGGTGGACAGGGATATTTCACCGTTCTTGTTTATGGCGTCCATGGCATTGTTGATCAGATTAAACAAAACCTGTCTGACCTGAGATGAATCAGTATGGATCATGGGAAGATCCTGGTCATAATCCCTGATAAATTTTATGGAAGAAAGACCAGCCTCTCTCTCTCTAAGGGCGGCCACCTCATCCATGAGCTGGTTCATGTCAACCTCGCGGATAGTGGCGTCCATTTTCCTGGAAAAACTTAAAAGCTTATGGGTTATTTTTCTGCATCTTCCAGCCTGCTGGTTTATCTCCCGCAGGGAATCAGTGAGCTCATCATGTTCTGGTATCCCCTGCATATTTTCCCGCTTCAGGATGTCCTGCATCCACCCGGACTCTTCACCGATTATGGCCAGGGGATTGTTGATCTCATGAGCAATGCCTGCTGACAGCTGGCCAATGGAGGCCAGTTTGTGAGACTGAATAAGCTGTTCGTCCAGCAGCTCCTTTTCAGCATCAATGAGTTTTACCTTACGCAGCAAAAGCTTCATGGTCATAAGGGTCAGTACAAGAAGCAGGATTCCGCCCAAAGCAAAGAATATAAGGGCATTCTGACGTAATAAATACAACTCACCGTAGATATCGTCCACGTCCTGCTCAACCACAAGAAGCCAGTCATTGTCCTTGATCCAGGTCTTGGCCCGAAAAAAATTCCGCTGATCCTGCTTTAACTCCCAGAAATTGACTCCTTCAAAAAACTCTAAATCAAGATGGTCTGGTGCTACATGATCCATAACCCGGTAACCATCCCTGGATCTGGTCTGATAATATCCGTCATGACTGACAATATAAGCGAACCCGGTCCTGCCGAAACGGACATATTCCACCAGAGAAGCGAATTTTACTGCATTTACTGTAGCCCTGAGTATCCAGGTGTCCTGTCCGTTGGTCTGTTTGACAGCAATGATGAAATGAGGGGCCTGACGAAAACCCAGAAAAACATTACTGATAACCATCTCTTTTTCCAAAACATCCTGGAACCATTCGGCCTGAATGTAATTCCTGTCCATAAGGTCATAAGGCCCGACATAGGCCAGATGATTCCCGTCCAGATCCAGCACACCCAGATCCTCAAAAGCAAAATCATACTCCTTTTCCAGGACTGCATAGACCTGCTCCAGAACATCCTGTTGTCTGAGATTATCAAAATCTTCCAACAGGGTCACCATGCGCATAGTATTAGCCAGTTCAAAGAGAAAATTTTCAATAGTCCCCTTATGCTCCATAACCACAGACACAAGCCTGGCCGTAGCCCGTTCATTGACCGAACTTCTGTATTCAAAATATATAATCCCGGCGATGAGAGCCAGGGAAATTACTGCTGCCAGGCAGTAGGAGATAATTATATGCCAGCGAAGTCTGATACTGTAAACGCTTGCTGCCCTTTCCTTTCTTTTCATATGCATGCCCATGGGGATGGTCTAATGGATTTCCGGTTATTAATGAGTAATGCCAGGCAGTCCAAGAACATACGTGGTGGACCTGAACAATTACAACGCAATGTCAAGTCACTTTGTGCCAGATGCAAACATCAGGCAAGCATTTTTTTGTCAACAGTAATTATTACCCCCCATGCGACTACTCTACAAAATAATCCCAGATATGCGGATACACATAAAACAGTACAATGATCACCACTGCACTCAAGGGCCAGAACCACCACTTTTTAATGAACTGTGGATCCCAGGTGTTTTTTCCCCTGGGCAGATTGTGCAGGGGCTTAAGAAGCTGATACATGGGATCCACTTCCTGCGCGTTCTTGTCATCTGAGTTCACCCTGGGGGCTTCACTTTTAACACGCCTGCCTGGTGTTTCCCTGTCCGGCGCACTGTCCGGATCAATATCATGCTTGCAACCTTCTTTAGAATCCATGATGTCGACTTTTATCCTATCGCAATATTTATTAATCAAATCCGCATAACTGAAAAACTCTTCAACATGACATGCCTCCAGTTTTTCTGACCTGACGGGCATGAACGAGCTGTTTAAAATATCCAGCTTAAAACCTGACCGCTTTTTCAAGCTTGTCCAAGCGGCTTCTATCTTCTGCCTGTTTAAGCCTCAAATCCCTTTCTTTTTTCACGGCAAAGGCCCCATTGATTTTTTCCACCAGCTCGTCAATCTCGCACGGTTTCATTAAATAATCATAAGCCCCGTCCCGCATGCCTTCAACAGCAGTTTCCACAGTGCCATGTCCTGTAAGAAGCACCACTTCAATTCCTGGAACCAGTTTTTTCACTTCACCCAGAGTCTCTATTCCGTCCATGCCCGGCATCTTGATATCAAGCACCACTACATCGACCTGGTTATCCTTGATATAATCAAGAGCTTCGTTGCCGCTGCCAAGATCGGCCACTTCAAAATTTTTGCCCTTAAGCCTTTTGGCCAGGGTGGTCCGAAACCGTTCTTCATCGTCAACCAGTAAAATCCTGGGGTCTGTATTGTCCTGCATGGCCCTGAACCCTCCTTGCTATGCTTAATGTAATTCTAAAACATTTATGTCAACACACCTGTTAATCTTAAAATATGCCACATATTCATCTGTTTGCAAAAAACATGTCAAGGCATTTTTTATTCTTAAATAAATCTCCAGCCGGAACATCCCTTTTACGTCCATATTGCCAACAATATGTTCTTGATATATATACCAGAGCACCCTTGCCCTGACTTTGACGGCAATCGCCCATAAATTACATCTTGCAGGCAATGGGAACAAACTTGGGATGTAGGGTTTTATCTGTTTTTCAGGAGATTAATTAAACATGTTTAAATTTCTGGATCTTGTTTTTGATAAATTCAAGGTCAGGATGAAGATCGAAGACGTTGAGGACACTGCGTTAAAACGCAAATACGACTACTTCAAAAGCCTGCTGTCCAACAATAACAGGGCCCTGGTCCTCATCAACGATCTGGAAAACATGCTTCTTGAGCACAAACCCTTTGAATATGATCAGGTAGTGGAACAGTGCGAAGAACTGATCAAGGTAGTTTATGAAATATCCGAAGACGTCAATGCCATATCAGGAGGAAAGTATCCTGATCTGTTCATGGTTACGGAAAAAATCGGGGTTTCCATTCTTGGTCATCTGGTACAGAAAAATAAAATGGACAAGGCCAGCTGGACCATACCTATAGCCCACTTGAGTCATGAAAGCCACCCCCAGGTGGGCAACAAGGCTGCAAATCTTGCAGAAATCTCTAACAGGGTTAACCTGCCGACTCCCAAAGGCTTTTCTGTAACTGCCTTTGCCTGCCATCATTTTTTCAGACAATCCGGGCTGAATGAGCGTATCAAAAAAGAAATGAAAGGATTGGACGTTAACAGCACTTATGACTTAGAAACCGCCAGCCTCAGGGTTAAAGACATGATCATGGCTGCGACCCTGCCCAAGGGGATGGAAAAAGCCATCACAAAGGAAGTCAGGGCACTGACATCTGAATTCGGCGACCATATCCGCCTGGCAGTGCGCAGCAGCGCAACCGGAGAGGACTCTCAGGGTTCAACATTTGCCGGACAGCATAGTTCTTTTTTGAATGTTTCCCCAGGCAATGTCACTCATGCATATAAGGAAGTCGTGTCCAGCATTTTCAATCCCAGGGCTGTTTTTTACCGCAAAAGCAAGGGCTTCCGCGATCTGGATGTACTCATGGCCGTCCTTTGCCTGACCATGGTTGATGCAGAAGCCAGCGGCTGCCTGTACAGCATTGATCCCAATGACTCCCAGGTGGATGATATTTTCATAAATGCCAATTGGGGGCTGGGTGTAAGCGTGGTCGACGGCTCAATGCCTACGGATTACTGGCGGATATCCAAGCTGGATCTGAGCATCCTGGATCAGAAAATTCCTGAAAAACAACAAATGCTGATCATGGGCGAAAGCTCCGATCTGAAGACAGCATCTGTTCCCGTCCACAAGAAAAGCAGACCATGCCTGACTTTGGAACAGCTCAAGACCATCGTGAAGTACGGATTAAAACTGGAATCCTATTTCGGCTGGCCCCTGGACATGGAGTGGGCCGTGGACAAACAGGACAATATCTTCGTTCTCCAGGCCAGACCTTTGCAGCGGGTCATCCGTAAACAAGACATTGAATATGACAGTATAGAATTTGATCCGCAAAACCATGAAGTTCTTTTGTCCGGAGGCATGACTGCCGCTCCCGGTACGGCCTGCGGACCGGTCTACATCCTGGAAGCCGACCACCACCTGTCTGAAATACCCCAGGGATCTATCCTGGTGACGCCGCATACATCTCCCAGGTATGTCTCCGCCATGAGCAAAGTCAAAGGGATCATTACCGATGTCGGCAGCGTCACCGGGCACATGGCCTCGGTTGCCCGTGAGTTCGGCATACCCACCCTGGTCGGTACATCCAACGGCACTGACACTCTTGTGCCTTATGACATTATCACTCTGGATGCCTCCAGAAAGTTAGTCTTTAAAGGCGAGGTACAAAGCATCCTCAAGGAGAAACCAAGAGTAAACATTTTAAAAGACAGCCCTGTATACAAGGTGGTCCGCGAAACCCTGAAAAAAATCGTTCCTCTTCATCTGGTCGACCCTGAAGCGGATATTTTTTCGCCCAAAAATTGTCGGACTCTGCATGATATTGTCAGGTTCTGTCATGAAATGGCCATGAGGGAAATGTTCAGACTTGGCGAGGATATTAAAGGCCACAGCCAGTATATGGCTGTTAAACTGCTGACCCCTCTGCCCTTGAATATCTTTGTACTGGATCTTGGTGGGGGCGCCAGATCTGAACCCGGCCTGTTCAGCCTGACAAAATCCCAGATCATCTCCATTCCGTTCAAAGCACTTTTAAATGGTATGCTCCACAAAGATGTTCAATGGGCCGGCCGAAACACTTCAGGGTATCAGCGTAAAGAACTGGACATTGTTGAATACACCATTCATAAACACAAGCAGAATGATAACTTAGACGGACCCAACTATGCGATTGTTTCTAATGAGTATGTAAACTTTAATCTTCGGCTGGGCTACCACTTTGTAACCATTGACTCTTTCTGTTCTGACAGGGTCAATGACAACTACATCAAGCTCTCCTTCAAAGGTGGGGCTGCGGATGTGGGGCTGCGGACCAGAAGAGCTGTTTTCATTGCCATGATCTTAAGAAAGCTGGGATTCAGGGTGGATCAGAAAGGGGATATGCTTGTGGCTGAAATGAAAAAATACGACCTGCCCAGACTCGAGAACAAACTTGACCTTATCGGACGACTGCTTGGCTCCATCCGACTTCTGGATATGGTCTTGACTGACGATGGAGAATTACCCTGGTATGTGGACGAATTTCTGCGCGGCAACTACACATTCAAAAACAATTAAATAGACATCTGCACAGTTTTAAAAGGGGAAGACATGCCCGGTTTTCTGGACTTTTTGTTCAACAGGAAGAAAAATAAAAGATATGAAAATATCGAAGAAGCTGCCTTCAAGCGTAAATACGAATACTTCGAAAGCCTTTTGGCCAGCAACAATAAAGCCCTGAGCTTGATCAGCGGCCTTGAGGATCTGGTCTTTGAGCACAAGGCCTTTGACTACAATGACGTTGTTTCCCAATGTGAACAGCTCATCAGTACAGTATACGACATATCCGAAGACATAAACGCCATATCTGGCGGGAAATATTCCGGGTTATTTGAAGCCACTGAAAAAATCGGCATCTCCATCCTGCATGAATTCATGGCCCAGAGAGAACTGGACGCTGCCCACTGGACCATTTCCCTGTCTAACCT
>PWPY01000166.1 GCA_003558575.1 Desulfonatronovibrio sp. | reverse complement strand
CTCAATGCCTATGTCCCGCCATTTGAACTCAATATCGCCAGGATTGTAGTGGGTATATTTTTCCCGGTCAGGGTTGTTGAACAGGACCACTGGTTTGTCCAGGGCAGCGAATTCCATCATGGCCGAGGATACATCAGATACCAGAACATCGGCCAGGGCCAGAAACAAAGTAATGTCCAGATCGTCAACATAAATGACCCTGGGATCCTTGGCCGGCAGATTCCTGTACATCTTTTTGTATTCAGCCTTGGTACTGCCATGCAGTTTGATTAGAAGAAAGGTGTCTTTATCAGGAATGATCCGGGTGATGTCTTCGCCGACATGGGGAATGGCTGATAATTCATCATTAAAGGTTGGGGCGAACAGGATGTATTTTTTGTTGTGAGGCAGCCCGAACTTTTTCAGCACACTTTGCCTGGTCACGTGTCCGGAAAAGAGGGGATCAAGCTTGGCCATGCCCGTGGCCATGACCGGCTTGGTGATGATTTTGCGCATGATTTGCTGATGATACTTGCCAGGAACACAGACCAAGTCAGCCTGCTCTTCACGCAGGGCTGTTTCGGTTTGGGTATAGTATTGGCCCTTGGAAAGTACTCCATGCCCGATATGGACCAGCTTGCCGCAGCCCTGGACCCAGGGGTAGACTGAGTCAGCAATAAAGGTGATATCAGGTTTGAACTCCTGCGGGTTTAGATACATATCCTCGCCAAATGAGCGCAGGATTTCAAGTTCGTCCTTGGTGAATCCGGCTCTTATCTGGGGGGCGTACTCATGGTACCCAAAGGCGATTTTGGCCTTTGGAAGTTTTTTTTTGAGTGATTGATATATGGGCTTGAGGATGGGAATGTGAACGTTTTTAAGAAAATACAACAAAATATTATTCTTGCTGTGTTTGTTGGATCTGCTCTGTCCTGACTGATGGTCTTTGTCAGTCCTTGTTGTTGTAGAAGCATAGATGGAGGAATAAAGGTCAACGTCCTCATTGATTGTGCGGACAGGTTTAATATTGGCCTGGAATCTTGATATTATATCAGGACGCTTGCATACATAGCTCATTTTTTCGAACAAACTCTTGGTTTCCCCGACATTGAACAACAACCCGTTTTCACCGGAACGAACTACTTCTGGAAAGCCGGCTACATCGCTGGCGATTACTGGAACTCCGTGCTGAAAGGCCTCTTGCACCACGAGGGGGTAGTTCTCCCACAGGGAGGGAACCAAGAGGATATCGATTCGAGACATTATGCTCGGCAGTTCAGATGACCGGTATGGTCCGTAACATTCAGCGCCGGACATCTGTTTTACACGGCTTTCAACATAATCCAGGAACTGTGGTTCGGCAGAATTGCCATGAATTCTGAGGGTGGCTTCAGGGAAAAGCTTCCTGACCTGCTCAAAAGCGTCCAGGGCCAGATTGGCCCCTTTACGAGCAGAAATGTTTCCAATGTATCCAAAGCGTATCCCTTCGTGCTTGTTCTTGGGTAAAGGATTTACATCCTCCATTCCCAAAGGACTGACCTCTATGGTTTCAAAACCGAATCTTCTGAATTCTTCAGCCAGGTATCTGCTGGGAGCGAATTTTCGATGGGCCACGTTAAACATCTGCCTAAAATAGCGGCGACGATATTCAAAAAAAGAAATCACCTCTTTTAAAGTGATTTTCCTATTGGGAACATGAAAATATTTAATAAAACACTTTGCACACTTTTCAGCTGATTCTGGACCAGTACAACGTTTTTGATCAGGAGTTGTAAAAAACCAGAAAAAGCATAGGAACCAAAGATCGTGCAAAGTAAGGATTACTGGAATATTGTGCTTTTTAGCAACTTCAATCGGGGCTGCGGATAGTTGCCCCAGGCTGTGAATATGGACAGCGTTGTATTCATGTTCTGACAGCAACCTGTCCAGCTGCTGATATACTTGAGGATGACGCACGCTATGCTCAAAGCCATAGGTGGTTTCCTTGAATAAGCAATGAACCAATAGTCCTTCCACTTGATGGCTTGAGATCTGATATCCTTTGTCATGGTCCCTGAATACCGGGTGGAGAATGTGCACCTGTTTGTCGGTCTGTCTGTTCATAGCCATGGCCAATTTCATGGCAAACAGCTGTGCCCCGGCAGTGTTATAGGGGGGAAAGTTGTGACAGACAAAGAGTGTTTTTTGCTGGTCCTTTTTAAGGGCATACGCTTGATTCCTCTGTCTGCTCTCAACTTCAGATGATACTTTTCTTGGAAACTTAATGTCCGTTTTCAGGAGTGAAGGCGGTATCCAGTTTTTTCTGTGCAACTCGGGATCACTTGGATCAATCTTGCTGACATCATAAATTTCAGGATGCAGCTTCATGATTTGGGTCTTGATGTTCACATCCCTATTTTTTGCCCGCATGACAACAGAGTCATTTTTTCGGCGGTAAAGATACAAAGGTTCGTCTATCTGCTCCCCGATCCAACCGTGCTTCACGCATTTGATCCAGAATTCCCAGTCCATGTAGCCGTGAACCATGGATTCTGAGTAACCGCCCACGTCCTCCCACATTTCTTTTCTGTACAAGGTTGTGTTGCCCTGCTGGTTTGTAATCAAAAGATTTATGGGATTGAAATCTTCTCTTGGCCATATCTGACTCTTATCCCCGAAAAAAAGAGCCTTGGTGCTGACAAAGCCTAGATCTGACCGGGATTCCAGAAGGTTTGAGGTCTTTTCAAGAAACTGTGGTGCGATCATGTCATCCGCATCCAGTGGCAGGATGTATTTTCCCTTGGCCGCTGCCACTCCTCGGTTTCTGGGTTGGACAATGCCCGAATTAGGCTGGTTTATGTAGGATATGAGATGATCAGGATATTCGGATATTATTTTTTGTGCAATCTCGTGCGTATTATCTGTGCTACCGTCATTAATAATTATTATTTCATATTTATTGTATGTTTGATAAAGCACAGATTTTACAGCTTCACGTAAATACTGTGCGTAATTATAGCATGGTATTATTACAGAAATAATGATATTTTTTGCAT
>PWPY01000151.1 GCA_003558575.1 Desulfonatronovibrio sp. | reverse complement strand
ACTATCCATGGTGGGGGTTTGACCCCAACCTCATAGGTCAGATTCTCATTCATATAGCACTTGCACTTGCTCTTATTTCAGGTATAAACTACCTTAGAAATTTTTATTCTAAGGCTTTGAAAAATTGACAACTTATCTGTAGATAAGCACTCTGCCAACTTAAAAAACTGGAGGTTGACTCATGGCCCAAATTGATGCCTTTTTTAAAATGATGCATGAACTGGGGGCGTCCGACCTTCATCTTTCCACTGGATCACAACCCATAATCAGGCTGCATGGTGATCTCCAGCGTATAAAATACAAGACATTAGAGCATGAGGAACTGAAAAAAATGCTCTACGAAATCACTCCGGAAAACAAGGTCAAAAGCTTTGAAGAAACCGGGGATGTAGATTTTTCCTATGAAGTTCCCAACCTGGCCAGATACAGGGTTAATTTTTTCATGCAGCGCAGAGGGGCTGCTGCAGTATTTAGAGAGATTCCTCAAAAAATATTAAGTATTGAAGACCTGGGCTTGCCATCCATAATGAAACGTATGGCCCTGCTCCCCAAAGGCCTTGTTCTGGTCACCGGGCCAACAGGAAGTGGTAAATCAACTACCCTGGCTGCCATAATTGATTATGCCAATAAAACACGCAAAGATCATATCCTGACCATTGAAGATCCCATCGAATTTGTCCATGAACCTGTCCATTGTCTTATAAATCAACGTGAAGTAGGTCGAGACACCTCAAGCTTCAAGGCAGCTCTTCGCGGGGCATTACGGGAAGACCCTGACATTATCCTTGTGGGTGAACTAAGAGACCTGGAAACAATTGAGCTTGCTCTGGAAGCCGCAGAAACGGGCCATTTGGTTTTTGGAACCCTGCACACCATCTCAGCCTCCAAAACCATTGACAGAATAATTGAAGTTTTTCCCGGGGAAATGCAGGGACAAATCAGGTCTAGCTTATCTGAATCATTAAGGGCCATTATCGCCCAGACTCTTTTCAAAAGAATAGACAAGCCCGGCAGAGTGGCGGCCTTAGAGGTGCTCATTGCTACCCCGGCTGTGCGAAACCTCATCAGGGAAAACAAGAATTTTCAAATCAATTCTGTTATTGAAACAGGCAAAAAATACGGTATGCAGCCCCTTGATGACGCCATTATGAAACATCTGCAGAAAAAAATTATTGATTCTGAAGATGCCTATAACAAAGCAGTCAACAAGTCCAAGTTTAAAGACTTTTTATCTGAACCCCCTCAGGATTTCACAGAAGTATAGGAGACAGGATTATGCTTCGTTCCCAACTTGATGATATCATCAGACAAATTGTATCAGCCTGCCCTGACCTCTCAGACATAATTCTGACTGCAGGCAAGACAATCCAGGCTGAAGTACATGGCAGACTTATCAGTGTCGATACTGTGCCAGATCTGGGCCCCCTTGTACCATTTCAGGTGGAATCCATGGCCATGGCCATGATGGGACGCAACATGAGGCTTTATAAAGATCAGCTTGCAACAGGCTCTTGCGATCTGGCCTATGAGCTTCACCAACAGGCAAGATTCAGGGTAAATATATTTGGTCAGAAAGGATCCCTGGCCATAGTCATGCGCAAGCTGTCCATGAATGTCCCCACCATGTCCCAGTTGAATCTCCCCCCCATTTTTAAAGAAATGGCCAGCGAAAAATATGGCCTGATTCTGGTCACCGGCGGCACTGGAACAGGTAAATCAACATCACTGGCAGCTTTAATTGATGAAATCAACAGCTCAGAGTATAAACATATAGTAACCCTTGAAGATCCCGTAGAGTTTCGGCATAAACATAAAAAAGCCGTAATCAACCAGAGGGAAATGGGAATTGACTTCGGAACATTTGCTTCAGGACTCAGGGCTGCCCTTCGCCAGGCCCCAAAGGTCATACTTGTAGGTGAAATTAGAGACAGAGAAACCATTACCATTGCCCTTGAAGCAGCAGAAACAGGACACCTTGTTCTTGGGACACTGCACACCAGTGATGCAGGTCAAACCGTCAATAGAATTATCGGCATGTTTGAGCTGAATGAAGAAAGACTTATCCGTTCCAGACTGGCGGAAAGCCTTAAGTTTGTTGTTTCACAGAGGTTAATGCCCAAAACAGGCGGAGGGAGAGTTGCGGCATTTGAAATTATGCGTAATAATCTTAGGGTCAAGGATTTGATTCTCAACGGCGAAAATGAGGAAAAAACCTTCTATAACGTCATTGCTGAAGGCGATGCTTACGGAATGACAACCTTTGACCAATACCTGATTAATTTATATCAGCAGGAACTTATAAGCGAAGATATTGCCATGCTCAATTCTTCAGATCGATCCAGACTCAAACAGATGATCGATCGAATAAAGTCTTCCAGAGGGGAGAAGGTTACTGACATAGAAGGCCTTGAGCTTGATATTAATTACGGGCAAAAAAAATAATCATTTATTCAACCACTGCCAAACCCTCTTTAAAGGGGATTAAAATGAATGAACAAAAAGCTGACAACAAATCTCCAAGGGTGGAACCCGACTTCTTTCCCCCTGGATCAAAAGTCTGTTTTTTATGCATGCCTGATGAAAATATGGTGGAATCATTACAAGACATATTTAAAAATCAGGGTTTTCTCACAAGTAAAACCGCAGATATACCCACAGCTGTAAAGAAATTGAGGCTCAATAAGTATCAGTGTATAGTGACTCAGGACGGTCCGGAGTTCCAGAACGTCATTGCTGAAATATCTTCCTGGCCTGGAAATATCAGAAGGGATGTCAACCTTATTATCATGGGTGACCAGGAACCAAGCTTTCATCAGCAGAAAACCTTTATATACGGCGCTAATTCTTACCTGAACATCAACGACACAGATCGTATGGATGAACTCATACGGCAAGTAATCGAGGCATATGATGAACATTACCAACCTTGGAACCAGGCCAGGGAGGCTTTAGATGCAGGCTGAACCCGAAATCCTTCAGGCCAGACTGAAAAACTGCCTTTTAACCATTGTTGAGTTGGAACCCGTTTT
>PWPY01000233.1 GCA_003558575.1 Desulfonatronovibrio sp. | reverse complement strand
TAATGTTCTGAATTTGTTGCTTATACGCTTCAAGTTACTTAGAAGTAACTTCAAAAAAACTTGATCCCGTATCAAGTCCGGGGTGACGGTTAAAGCAAGCTGTTACTCTTTACCGTATCCAACTGGATGTTCAAAAATTCCAAGTGCAAGGAACAAATCTTTTTGGCTTATCCGTATAAACTCAAACAGACTCTTTAGTCAACGTTTTTAATTGACAGACCAGACCCTGTAAACTTACTATCCTCAAGCCTGTAGACAACCTGCTTGTATCAAAATGACTTTGGTGTTAAGATAAAAACTGTGGATTCCACGAAAACATACTATTTATCATTCCTGATATTTTCCTTTCTGCTGATGCAGGGGTGCGCCACACATCCGGTTGATACGGACAGATCCTTGCCTCATCCTGCACCATCCACAAAATTGTCCTTGATGAACTACAGCATTCAGGTGGGAGCCTTCACCTTTTTAGACAATGCGGTCAGACTCATGCACAACTTGGAGAATGCCGGCCTTGAGGCTTATTACTTCAAGGACTCAGACAACCTCTACAAAGTCCGCTTTGGAAACTACCCCTCTTACAGTGAAGCCAGACAAAAGGCTGCAAACCTTCAGCAAAGGAGAATAATCAGCAACTTTTTTGTAGTTATACCTGAAAGTTACACCGCAGCAAGAAGTCCTGAACCTGGCAGGCATAATCTGCGCAGGGAACTGGTACGCACAGCTCATGGGTTTATCGGCATACCCTACAGGTGGGGGGGAGAGTCTGAAAGATCAGGTTTTGATTGTAGTGGTCTGACCATGGTTGTTTACAGACAAAGCGGACTCAACCTGCCAAGGGTATCCAGGAATCAATACCAGGCAGGACGAAAGATAAGCCCTGGCTCTATTCAGAAAGGGGACCTGGTCTTCTTTGCCACTGGCAACACCCGTCAGGTTTCTCATGTGGGAATTTATATTGGTAACGGGAAGTTCATTCATGCTCCGTCCACAGGAAGAAATGTGACCATTGAACGCATGAACAATCCTTATTTCAGAGCAAGGTTTGTAGGAGCCAGGACATACATATAGGTGTCCCCCGAACAAGGACTTTTTCAAGGCGTTTTTTTATCCTTAAGAAAATTATCAACTTTCATAAGACATGCAAATTCTCTTGCCATTTCAGGAAGTTCTTTCTTGTAGCTTTCCTTTTCATGCTCACAGATGCACAGAAACAGGCTTCCTTCGTTATCTCTACCTATGTAAAGGCTTCGTTTGGCAATGCACGTTTCTTCAGTCAATATGCTTTTGCCGGCAGTGGAAAAAAAGGGAGCAGCATACTCTGCTTCGTCCGCACTCCATCTATAAAGAATATTATCCTCCGGGGGAAGTTGATCCTCATATTTCTCTTTCCAATCTGAACCTTCAAAAAGTTCTTTTAAAACTTTCTCACCCTGGGTCCTGCGCATTACAACCTCCTGGAGTTATTTTTATTGTATCAAAAAAAAGATAATTGAAAACATTAACTTAAAACAATAACTTTTTATCCTTGCCAACACTGAACCATGGTATTATTTAAACACTACTTGGTAACAATCAAAGAGACCATTTGCAATGGAAAAGACCTTAATAATAATTCCAGAAACGTAACTTTTCACCATGCTCCAGCAAGAAGACCTGGACCCCGGATCTGGTCCGGGGTGACGGTTAAAGCAAGCTGTTATTCTTTACCGTCATTCCGGCGAAAGCCGGAATCCAGTGCCATTGAATAGCCATATTACGTATGTGGTGAATAGTTACCAAATAACTAATTACAAACATTAAAACTACCTGTTTTTCATTCGGAAATGGTTCTTTTTCCAGAAAGAAAACCAACAGTTTCAGCGTCTGGAAAGAAAGGATTTCCATGCGGAAACTATTTTATAAGGACGATATAAATATGAACTTTGTCAATGATGAAACTTTCCCAGAACCTCCTGTAATCATACACGTTAACCGAGATCGCTGCGATGGATGCGGACTGTGCGTGGATGTCTGCCCAGACTTCGCCCTTAAGGTGATTGACAGCCACACCAGACCAGGAAAAAAAATTGTTCGCGTTGAGTCCACCAAATGCCATGGATGCGGTGTTTGTCAGGCCACGTGTCCCAAAGAGGCTATCACCCTGCCGGGACTCGGCCCTGATGATCTGAGAGAATATATATCCCAGGCCATTAACGGATAGTTACCCATAACCGTATGAAAAAGTCCTTATCAGGCAGGCTGTTCAAAAATTCCAAGTGCAAGGAGCAAGAAAAGTTCAAGGTCGCAGCGTATTTATCCATACGTAAGAATTTGAACTTTTTGTAGCAACGCAGCAATTGGGAGATTTTCAACAGCCTGATAAAGGTTTAAATCCCAAGACATCCTTGCAGAGCAGAATCCCTCTTCTTTTGACTCTTCCCTGTCTGTATATCCCTTTTTTTAACTACAAAACTTAAATCTATTTAACCAATCAGGAATTTTACATGAATACAATCAAATTTGATACTTTAAACCTGTCCCCTCAAACCATAAAGGGAATTGAAGAAATGGGCTTTGAGGAAACTTCTCCCATTCAGGCCCAGTCTATCCCTGCCATACTAAGTGGACAGGATATCATTGGTCAGGCCCAGACAGGAACAGGCAAAACCGCCGCTTTCGGCATCCCGCTGCTGGAAATGATTGATCCCCAATCCAGAGAGGTCCAGGCCATTGTACTCTGTCCCACAAGAGAACTGGCCATTCAGGTTGCCCAGGAACTTAACTCTCTTGGCAAATTCCACAAGGGACTGAGCGTACTTCCTATATATGGAGGACAACCCATTGAAAGGCAGATAAAAGCCCTGCGTCAGGGGGTTCAGATAGTTATCGGGACTCCTGGCAGAGTCATGGATCATATGAAGAGGAGAACCCTCAAGCTGAATCAGGTCAGATACGCTGTCTTAGATGAGGCCGATGAAATGCTGGATATGGGCTTCAGAGACGATATTGAACATATCCTGAGCGCTGTTCCGGAGAAAAGACAGACCATAT
>PWPY01000247.1 GCA_003558575.1 Desulfonatronovibrio sp. | reverse complement strand
ATTGATTGCGGGGGTTAACCTCTACTTCTACCTATCGTAAACCTAGAAAGACAAAGAAAAACGCCTTGTCCTCGAAAGGATAAGGCGTTTTTATGTGAAATGTGTTAACTTATTCGCCGTTGCCGGCTACTTCGTATTCAGTCCATTCTAAGTTGTTAACAACAATTTGACGTCCATTAGTGCCAACAGCTCTCAACTCAAGCGTGAACTCTCCTTCAATTTCAAGGTCGAAGAGAAGGATGGTTTCTACGCTGGTGGTTGACAACGTATGCGATCCTACCAACACATCGTTGATGTAGATCTCAACAGTCCGTTGTTGAGGTGATCCGCCAGTGAATCCCATCAGAATATCCAGTGATAAATCGTTAATTCCACCGGTGATGGTCGATTCGATGGTACCTGGAACACGGAACATAATGCCGCCACCATCAATTTCATAGCCTCCGAGACTCTTTCTTGAGTTTGTGACTGACCACTCAAAGCCCGTATCGGTGCTCGTGAACGTCTCGTCTACATAAGAGGTTCCAGAACCTGCAAAGTCAACGAACGTCTCTTTATAATCATAATCTACCAGAGCGCGTACGACGCCTTCGAGAACCAAAACCAGTTCATAACCGTTACCATCGGTAATGGTTGCGGTGACTTCGACGTCTTCATGGTCTTCACCCAACGCAGGACGCGTCACGGTGCCGTCGTTGGCAAGATAATCTGCGTTGTTGGAAACCCACGCTACATTGTATGTCTCGCCAGCAAAATCAATGGTTAAGAAGAAATCTTGATCGTCTACGATGTTTTCGTCAATGCTAACTTGACGCGTTAAGGCAGCATCAATAGCCGCTTCGCTCAACGTTGAAGCTTCGATTTGGTCTTCATGAGTGTAAATGATTTGGGGGCCGTTAAACCAGCCGAGAAGAGCGCCTTCAATCGATACAACATCGTCAACTGCAAAGGTTTCCAGATGCGTCAACGCAGCAGCGGAGTCCGCCAGTCTGGTGTCCATCCGAAGCGTGATTTCATAACCCGTCATCGGATCATAAAGGGTCAGCTGATGGGCGTTCGTTGGAGTGCTGACAGCAGCAACGACCATTTCGTCAAGGCTAATCAGTTTTCCGAAGTATTCGAACATAACCTCATTGTCAAAGAAGTTTAGACCATCAATGGCCACAACGTCCGGTGTCATCGGTGTAAGGTTCGGTGCGACTTCGTCAAGAAAATGCACGGTCACATCGACAATTTGTGGCAAGCCAAACCAAGGTACGTCTCTTTCGCCTTCAAAGTACAGGATGTCACCAATGCTGATTGAATCGATGTTAACATCGTCAATGATGGCAAATCCAACGCCGTTCATGTCTTGGACATAGTACGTGCTGTCTGAGGCGATAAGGATGACTTGGAACATGCCGTAAGCCGGATCGCCATCTTCAAGTTCAATGACTTCAGCCGCAGTCATACCAGCATCAACGTCAATGGTGATGGTGTCTTCAACGATAACAGCGTCGTCATCGTCAAGGTCGATGAGTTTAACGACAATTTCGTACGTGCCAGCTTCATAGAAGAATAACTCGAAATCAGTGGTTGCGGTATAATCAAACGCAATCGGGAAGCCCGTAGACGGTCCCCAGAAGCCTATTTCGGCAACGTCATAGGTGTCGTCTGCCGTGTCGGTTGCCCACATGTGGAACGTTTCGCCATCGACTTCAATGACAAAGCGTACGCTGTCGTAACCGGTTTCCCCAAATGCTTCAGGTTCAATGGTCATTGGGACGGTTATCGGAAGTCCAGCAATAAAGTCAACGGTCTCAATGTCATATGTGAACATGTACTCCGAGGGTCCCTCAAGCAACTCAGCCGCAAGCACGGTCAAGTCGTAGGTCAACGTGACTTCAACGCCGTTGCCGTCGGTGACAGTGGCGGTGAGCACCACAACGGTGTCTTCAAGCGGACGATGGACGGTGCCGTCTACTTCAATGACATCGGTGTTGCTTGAATGCCATTCAACGTCGTATGTAACCGGTCCAAGGTCGTAATCGATGCCGGCGACCGTGAAATACGTGATGAGATCAAGGTCATCTTCCACATCGACCATTTCATCAATGTCGATTTTTGCCTCAGCGATAATTTCGACTTCGTCTGCGGTTAAATCAGGTAACACAACCGCTTCGACACGAATATCACCATGGAACATATCGTGAATGTTGAACTCAACCCACGCCAGCGTGTCACCAACTTGAAGGTCAAGGTAGTTGATAAGGTGCATGCCGTAGTTACGGGTGTCAAAACGAATCAGCGTGTCTTCGCCAGTTTCCAAATAAATGGCGTTGTGTTGTGAAGAGATGTCTTTGACTTCCACATTGTAAAAACGGAAGCGTTCACTATTGTTTTCGGGGAATCCAGCCACGAAGTCTTCAAGCGAGGTGTAATCGTTCACATACAACGCGTTGTCGCCTTTGTAGTTGTTGATTAGGCCGGTGCTCGTGAGTTGGAAACGATTGTTGCCGAAATCCGTGTAAAATTCAACAGTACCAAAAATCAACACTTCGTCACCAACACCGACGCCGCTATGGTTTTGTCTGATGTGAAGTGCGTTACCAAACTCGTCTTGCAAGTAGTAGCCTGGTGTACCACTGAATGCCGGGTAACCGCTGATAATGCCTTTGACGGTTATGACATCGTCTTCGTCCAAGTCAAGTGCTTCACCGACGGTCAACACAGCTTGCTCAACATAAATTGTCAAGTCACCAGTGATGTAAGCCTCGTCAGCTTCGTCGGTAAACTCTTTGTCTAAATACCATCCGTACGCAAAAGGAGATTCGCCAATTTCTTGGCCATTAAATAACTCATACTCAAGCATGTAACCGTCTGTGTACTCGACAGTGAGGGTTACGACGAGTTCTCCTTTGACCAAATCCATAATCCATTGTTGCTCATCGCCTTCATATCCGGGGTAATACTGCATGTAGATATCAAAAGATGATAAGCCATCTACGCCATCTGCGCCATCTGCGCCATCTGCGCCATCTGCGCCATCTGCGCCAT
>PWPY01000077.1 GCA_003558575.1 Desulfonatronovibrio sp. | reverse complement strand
CCGTACCTGGGAGCACAGAAAGGCCATGTTTAGAAATATGGCCAGATCTCTTATAACCTATGGCCGCATCAAGACTACTGCTCCAAAGGCTAAAGAACTTTCCAAAGTAGTGGATAAGTTAGTAACTTTGGCCAAGCGAAATGACCTTAGTTCCAGACGACAGGCCTATAAGGTATTAGAAAATCATTCACTAGTTCAGAAGTTGTTTGATGAAATCGGTCCTAAGTTTTCACAGGCAAAAGGTGGTTATACCAGAGTAGTCAAATTTGCCACTCCAAGGGTTGGTGATTCAGCTGCAATGGCCATGATAGAATTTACATATTTCGAGACCGAAGCCAATGAAGTCACAGAGTCAGATGCAGCCAAGCCTGCACAATCAGCTGCTGCCAGTCCTGCTTCTTCTGCACCTCCTTCAGACGCAGAAGCGAAAGATTCTGAAGCTCCAGTTGAGTCAAAAGAAACTGACCAGCCTTTGCCAGAGGAAGAGGTTTCCCAAGACGCTTCAGTACAACCTTCTGAAGATGCGGAAATTAAAGCTGAAGATTCAGGGGATTCAAAAGATCCCGAGAATAAGCCAGATGAGTCAGACAAGGAAAAATAATAATTTGATTACACAGGGAGGGTCCAACCCTCCCTTTTTTTGCAGTTTGTTATTGATTTTTTCTATTCAATATATAGCGTATTTGTATTCGAGTTAAAGAAATGGATTTTAGAAAATTGCAGGCTTTTGCCAAAGTATATGAATTGCAGAGTTTTTCTAAGGCAGCTAAGGATCTGTTCTTATCCCAGCCAACTATCAGTACTCATGTTCAGAGTTTAGAAAATGAGCTTGGTGTAAAACTTTTTGACAGGATTGGCAGGAAAGTTATAGCGACTCAGGCTGGCCAGGCATTATATGCAGGTGTGTTTAAGGTGTTCAGAACTCTTGATGAAACCAGATCAGATATTCATGATTTAAAAAATCAGGTTTCAGGAACTGTTGTTGTCGGCGGCAGTACCATACCCTCTAATTACCTTTTACCGTCTGTCTTATCAAGGTTCAGAAGGAAATACCCCCATGTAAGGGTTGATCTTAAAATTGGCGACTCCAGCAATGTTTGTCAGGCAGTTCTTGCAGGTGAGTTGGATTTTGGTATTGTAGGTGGATTTGCTGATCATTTTGATCTTGACCATTCACATCTTCTGAATGATTCTCTCTGCATTGTTTATGGTTCCCAGTTAGGTCTGAAAAATACGGAAGCAGTCAATCCCGCATACCTGATGAAAGTCCCATGGGTTCTGCGGGAAAAAGGCTCAGGTACAAGACAGGCCCTTGAAATGGGGTTGTTGGAAAACAAAATATCTTTTCAAGACCTTCAAATTGCAGCCATGGTAGAATCTACTGAAACTCTTGTTCGATGTGTTTTATCCGGCACTGGGGTTGGTATGACATCACTGCTTGCGGTTAAGAAATATATTGACTCTGACGATTTAAAAATTCTTAATGTAAATGGACTCGAATTTAAAAGAAATTTTTACGTGATCAAGCATAAACGGCGAACTCTTTTTACCTGTGCCCAGAGGTTAATTGAGACCATATACTCTCACCTGGTTGATAATGGATACACTGCTCAAGTTGTCCGTGGGCAGTAATTTTCTATCACAACAGATTATATTATATGATACCTGTTAAAGTTTGTGATACATCCACTTCAAAAACACTGCTTTTTGACCCGTTAAAGACATTAACCCAAAATCTTTTTGTCAGCGGCTACTTGTCTGGAGTACCTCTTTGCGCCGGGATAGGTACTTGTGGTCAATGTGCTCTGATTTTTATACACAAACCACCAATTCCTGCCCCAAAGGATCTTGAGTATTTTGATGCGGAAGAACTGAATTCAGGATTCAGGTTAGGCTGTGTTCACTACCCTGAATCTAATCAGTGCGTTCAGCTTACAGCCAGGCCAAGTGAAAGGGACTTTTCGTTTGTCAGCGACGCTTCTGTTAACAGTCTTGGAATTGATATTGGAACAACATCCATTAAATGGTCATTCAAGCACTCAGACTCCAGCTTCAGTTATGGACAGACATTTAATCCTCAGATGGGTGCTGGTCCTGAAGTTATGTCCAGGCTTACATTTGCATCTGCGTGTACAGAAAACAAAGATCTTTTACATGATGTGCTTTATAATGAAATATTGAATGTCATTAACCTTCAAGCTGATACTTCATTAAACATTTGTATAGCAGGAAATCCGGCCATGATTTTTTTTCTTTTAAAAAAGAATTTGGCTGGACTCAGTGTTGCACCATACAGCCTTGAGTACTATGGAGGGCAGTATGAAGTTATTGGATCATATGACAGTGAGGTGTATGTACCGAGTCTATTTTCTCCTTTTGTGGGTGCAGATGCAAGTGCTGGCTTAACCTATCTTCTTGAAGCTTATCAGCCTGATTTTCCATTTCTTTTTGCTGATTTTGGCACCAACGGCGAAATTGTATTGGGGATTTCTCCTGAGAAATTTTTGTGCACAAGCATTGCTCTTGGCCCAGCCTTAGAGGGGATTGGCCTCAGGCACGGAAGTCCTTACAGGAAGGGAGTAGCTTCAAGATTTTCTCCCACAAGTGAAGGGATTAAAGTAAATGGTTCATGGTCAACAGATAAAATTACCGGAAGTGGTTATATTTCTTTGCTGGCCAATCTTCTCCGCCTAAATAATATTTCTTCCGAGGGCCACTTTAAAAAAGGAAACAGCCCTTTGGCTTTTAAGGTTTTTTCTAAGATAAATGACAAAGGATTGTGGCTTAAAAATAATATCTATCTTCATTCCAGAGATATAGAAGAAATCTTGAAAGTAAAAGCCGCGTTTACCCTTGGTGTTTCATTTCTTTGCGATCAGGGGAATATTACTCATGATATGATTAAATCCATTTTTATCGGGGGAGCCCTGGGTGAACATACATCCCTTAATGACCTTGAGACCTTGGGTTTTTTCCCTCCGGGTTCAGCTAACAAGTCTGAAATTGTAGGCAACACCTCATTAAAAGGAGCGCTCCT
>PWPY01000237.1 GCA_003558575.1 Desulfonatronovibrio sp. | reverse complement strand
TATCGGCGGTGTAATGTCACAGCTGGACAAGACTTTTCCTACAAATGACTGCTCCATGTGAATTATCTCGCCAAAATTGGTCGAGTGCGGTCGGCACTTGAATATTGAGCTTTTGACTCTGGCTGAGGTAGAAAACATAAGCGGCAGTGAAGGAAATTTTCAGGTAAAGGTACGTCAGAAACCGCGCGTGGTGGACATGGAAAAATGTATCGCATGCGACTTGTGTGCGGAAAAGTGTCCCAAAAAGGTTCCTGATGAATATAATGAAGGGCTGGTCAAGAGAAAGTCTGCCTACATCAAGTATGGCCAGACTGTTCCTCTGAAGTATGCCATTGAAAAGGAAACTTGTATTTTCTTTGTCAAGGGCGGAAACAAGGGCAAGAAAGGCGGAGGTAAGTGCCGGGCCTGTGAAAAATACTGTCCTACAGGAGCAATTGATCTTGATCAGGACTTTGAGGACCAAATCAAGGAAATCAACGTAGGTTCTGTGATCCTCACTCCAGGGTTTAAGTCTTTTGATCCCTCGGCTTTTGATACTTATCAGTATTCCAATTTTAAAGATGTTGTCACCGGACTGGAATACGAAAGACTCCTGTCCTCCAATGGACCCTGCATGGGTCACCTGCAGAGGCCTTCTGACCAGAAGGAACCTAAAAAGATTGCCTGGCTGCAATGTGTCGGTTCAAGAAACATAAATAAATGTGATAATGGCTACTGTTCATCAGTATGCTGCATGTATGCCATAAAGCAGGCCATTGTGACTGCTGACCATACTGCAGGAGATGTCGAACAGACCATTTTCTATATGGATATCAGAACTCATGGCAAGGAGTTTGAAAATTATTTCGAACTGGCCAAGGAAAAAGGTATCAAATTTATCCCCAGCAGGATTCACAGTACATATCCTGGAGATGAAGGCGGAGTTGAAGTCGAGTACTTCAATGAAGAAACAGGCCAGCGCGTTATGGAATCTTATGATATGCTGGTTCTTTCCACAGGACTTGAAATCAGTGAGGGCGTTAAGGAACTTGCTGGAAAGCTCAGCATTGATCTTGACAAATATAATTTTGCCAAGAGTTCAAGTTTTGCTCCTTCATCGACAAGCGTTCCTGGAATCTTTGCCAGCGGATGCTTTCAGAGTCCCAAGGATATTCCTCAGTCAGTCACTGATGCATCTGCAGCAGCAGCTTCAGCATCGATTTCTCTTGTGAGCAAAAGAGGAACTCTTACCCAGGAAAGAACATTTCCTCCAGAAAAGGATGTGGTTGCTGAAGAGCCCAGAGTAGGAGTATTTGTATGTTCCTGCGGTATAAACATAGCTGGTACCATAGACGTTAATGTACTCGCTGAATATGCCAAGGAGCTTCCCAATGTTGTCTTTGTGGACAACAATCTGTTTTCCTGCTCCCAGGATACACAGGTCATAATTAAAGAAAAGATTGAAGAGCACAATCTGAACAGGGTTGTTGTTGCCGCATGTACTCCAAGGACTCACGAACCATTGTTCAGAGAAACCATGAAAGATGCGGGTCTTAACGAATATCTGTTTGAGATGGCCAATATACGGAATCAGAACAGCTGGGTACATTCCAAGGAACCTGAAAAAGCCCTGGAAAAAGCCAAGGATCAGCTGAAAATGGCAGTAGTTAAGGCTTCCATGCTTGCTCCTCTGGAACATCTGTCTGTAAATGTGAATCAGTCAGCCTTAGTTGTGGGCGGTGGCATATCCGGTATGGTAACTGCCCTTGGTCTTGCTGATCAGGGATATGAAACAATCCTTCTGGAAAAAACAGACAGGCTCGGCGGAAACGCCTGGAGTCTCACCAGCACCTGGAAAGGTGAAGAGATTAAGCCTTATCTCGAAGATTTGATCTCCAAGGTTGAAAGCCACTCCAATATCAAACTGTATAAAAATGCTCAGCTGAAGACCAACACAGGCGCAGTTGGCGATTTTGTGAGTGAAGTGGATATAAATGGTGAAAGAAGAGCCATCAAGTACGGCATAGCTGTTGTCTGTACAGGTGGTAAGGAACTCAAGCCTGAAGAGTATCTTTATGGTCAGGATGAAAGGGTATTTACCCATCTTGAGTTTGATAAGGAACTGCTTGAGCATAAGCCTGCTCTTGAAAAAGCCAAAGGCGCAGTGTTTATTCAGTGTGTAGGCTCTCGTGAGCCGGAAAGGCAGTACTGCAGCAGAGTTTGCTGTACACATACCATGCACTCTGCCATAGAGATCAAAAAAGCTAATCCCTCCATGCCTGTATATGTACTTTACCGGGATATCCGTACATACGGAGCCAGGGAAGATCTGTACAGGGAAGCCAGAGAAAAGGGCGTTGTTTTCATCAGATACAATCTTGAGAACAAACCTAAGGTGGGCAAAGAGGGCGATGACATTGTAGTAACTGTAAAAGACCATGTGCTGCAGCGTGAGGTTGAAATCAGACCAGGATATCTGGTACTGGCTTCAGCGATTCTGCCTCCAGACAGCAAGAACTTGATCAGTCTTTACAAGTGCGGCGTTAACAACGACGGTTTTCTACAGGAGGCACATGCCAAATTGCGTCCTGTGGATCTCAGCGTAGACGGAATGTTCCTGGCTGGACTGTGTCACTATCCCAAGCCTGTTGATGAGGCCATAGCTCAGGCCCAGGCAGCAGTCTCCAGGGCAACAACCATCCTGTCCAGAGCAGTTATGCCCTTGGATTCCATCAAATCATACGTCACAGAAAATTGTGACGGATGTGCAATTTGTGTGGATACCTGCCCTTATGGTGCCATCTCTCTTATTGATTACGAAGATGGCGGAGCAGCCCACAAGAAAATTGAAACCAATAAGGCTCTGTGTAAAGGATGTGGAATCTGTGAAGCTACCTGTCCTAAGCAGGGTGTTTACGTACATGGATTTACCAATGAACAAATCAAGGCCCAAATTAATGCGGTCCTGGAAAATGTTTAAAACAATATAAGGAGAAATTTCGATGGCTGAAAAATACGAACCCGTCATTGTCGGATTTCTCTGTAATTGGTGCGCATATGCCGGAGCTGAT
>PWPY01000047.1 GCA_003558575.1 Desulfonatronovibrio sp. | reverse complement strand
TTCTGATTGAAAATCACCTGCTCATGGTCAGTACAGCACTGAAGAAAGATCTGGATGAGGAGAAAGTTGTTGCTGAGTTTGCCAGACAAGTGGGAAGTATACGCAGGCTCAAGCTCCTTGCATTGTTGAGTTATGCTGATTCCATGGCTACAGGGCCGGGAATCTGGAGTTCATGGAAAGAGAATCTTTTATCCATGCTGTATCATAAAACTGAAAGACTCATGAAAAAAACTATCCTGGCCGGACATCATACAGGACACCGGATGGCTATGGTCAGGGACAGAATCAGATCTCATCAGGATTACCAGGCTTGGTGGGAAAATTATATAGAACATCTGCCTGAGCGATACCTTCTTAAAACTCCAGTAGCCAAAATAATCAGGCATATCAAGCTGGTTCAAAATATGTCCCGGTACAGATCCTCAAAAAAGTACAGAGGGAGTGAGCAGGACTTTATTCTGCTGACTGAAAAAACATGTGAGCATGGAGGTGAACTCTGGGAGCTTACCTTGGCAACCCATGATCGAAGAGGGCTTATGGCCTGTGTGGCTTCTGCACTGGCAATGAATTCTATACAGATTTACTCTGCAGGTTTTTATACCTGGGATAATAAAATCGCTGTTGATATGTTTAAAGTCAGTCCTCCTGTTGATCCTCTCTATTCCGGACAGGTCTGGCGTGAGGTAAGAAAGGATATCCAGACCTTTTTAGATGGGAGCAGGGATATGGCACAGCTCTGCGGCAGATATAATATTAAGCCAGGTCCAGGTTCCAGGTTTCGCATAAGTGTTGATAATGATTCGTCAGATTTTTATACCATGCTGGAGATAAGCGCTCCAAGCCATCCATATCTGACCCTCAAACTATGCATGTGTCTGAGCAGGCTTGGGCTTGATATATCTCACGCAGTTATTTCTACCCATATGGAGCAGACAACGCATGTTTTTCATGTAAGAGGTTCTCATGGCTCCAAAATCATTCATAATCGTAAAGACCTCATTAAAAACATCCACCAGGCCTTGACTTGAGCCCCATGCAAACAGTTTTTTCAAAAATGTAAAAGTATGCAAAGAGAGCAGTTTTTTGTTCTACATAATTGTAATATCTGATTGCAGCAGGAACTGTCTGCTAATAGTATTTCTGTATAACATATTAATATTAAATAAAAAATTACTTGTGGCCTGAAAAGTGTATTTAGTAATAAGCATTAAGATGGATATTTGTCAGGCCAGCTGAATCATTTTGCCAGCCTGATATAACAACAAGGTAGTTAGATACAGTTTTTTTACAAACTTTAACTTTTTTGGAGGCAGAATATGTCAGACATTCCGGTATTTAATTGTAAAAATACAGATGATGTGGTCAAGGCGGTAAAAGAGTACAATGTGAGTTTTATCCAGTTCTGGTTTGTTGATGTCCTGGGTACGCTTAAAAGTTTTCAGGTTACTCCCAGCGAACTTGAGGGAGCCTTTGAAGAAGGTATGGGTTTTGATGGATCATCCATTCAGGGTTTTTCCAGGATTCATGAAAGCGATATGGTTGCTTTTCCTGATCCCACCACATTTCAGATTCTGTCATACAGGCCTTCGGACAAACCTGTCGCCAGGATGTTCTGTGACATTACTAATCCTGATGGAACACCTTATGAAGGTGACAGTCGCTATGTTCTTAAAAGGGCTCTGGCCAGGGCTGCAGAAAAAGGATATACTTTTTATGTAGGACCAGAACTGGAATTCTTCCTGTTTGAAGATTCCACAGCTCCCAAAACCCTGGATGTCGGCGGTTATTTTGATGCTCCTCCTCTGGATCTGGCCAATGACATTCGTAGAGATATCATCTTTGCCCTTGAAAAAATGGGGATAGATGTTGAGTACAGCCATCATGAAGTAGCACCGAGTCAGCATGAAATTGATCTCAGGTATCAGGAAGCTTTGAAAATGGCAGACAATGCCATCACCTACAAGGTGATTGTTAAGGAGATTGCCCGTAAGCATGGTTATTACGCCACCTTCATGCCCAAACCTCTATTTGGGGAAAACGGAAGCGGTATGCACGTTCATCAGTCTCTTTTCAAAAATGGCAAAAATGCTTTTTTTGACTCCAAGGGTGATTTCAGCCTGAGTGTGGAAGGTAAACAGTATATTGCTGGTCTGCTCAGTCATGCTAAAGAGCTTACAGCCATCTGCAATCAGTGGATTAACTCCTATAAACGCCTTGTTCCCGGCTACGAGGCCCCTGTATATGTAGCCTGGGCCAGAAGGAACCGTTCTTCTCTGGTTCGAGTGCCCATGTACAAGCCAGGAAAAGAAGCAGCAACCAGAGTGGAACTGCGTTCTCCTGACCCAGCCTGCAACCTTTATCTGGCCTTTGCTTCTATGCTGGCAGCCGGTCTTAAAGGTATTGAATCAGGTTATGAACTTCCTGCACCTGTGGAAGAAGATATTTTTGAAATGAATGTTCAGGAAAGGGAAAAACACGGGATTGAAAGTCTTCCGGGAAGTCTTTTTGAGGCGGTTACTGAACTTTCAAAAAGCGCAGTTGTTAAAGAAGCTCTTGGTGATCATATCTTCCAGAAGTTTATTGATAACAAAATTATTGAATGGGATAACTACCGGATTCAGATTACTGAATACGAGATCAAAAAGTATCTGCCGGTATTATAAAATACCTACCGCACCTCCTAAATTGTCAGGTAGCCTTATGTTCTGTGAAAGCCCGCCACCCCTCCGGCGGGCTTTCACTTTTTGTTCTGTCTCTGTTTCGCCTGATACATGAATGTTCTGATGGCGATGTCCCGGTTGGGCTGAATAGAGCCGTCATATGGGGCATCTAAGTATGGGATTTTTTTATCCAGAAGCATGGGTTTGAGAATTGCCGAGCAGATGGTGCTGGGCATACAGGTAAAAGGGAAAACATTGACCACACCGTGGAAGTTTTCATGCACGTACTCTAAAGCCCCTCCAATGCTTATGGCTGCCTCGGTCCCAATATCAAAATTAAAGAGCCTGTCATTATCCAGTCTTTTTTCCAGTAGATCAACAGGATGATCGCCCTGGATATCCAAGTGCTTCATAGCATGATCATAAGCCTGTTTCTGGCGCCAGAGCTGGTATTGAATTTCAATCCTGCTGCTCATCCATTTGCGTGATGACTCCACAAGGCCTTTTATATCCAGGGACTTCCAGGACTGAGCCCACTGTCGCTTAGTTTCCCTCAGATTGGAATAGGTAACAAAGTTGATCCATTCTCCGAGAGATGCGTCAACAACCTCCCCGCCATGAGACTCGATTTCCCTGATGATATCCTGGTTGGATCTGGTATGGGTCCTCAGATAGATTTCACCGATAATGCCAATGCGCGGCAATCTGGACTTACCTGAGTCCATAAGTTTTTTGGCCTGTTGCACAATGTTAGATAAAACTGAATACAGAGAACTGAAGTCTCTTGTTTCTCCTGTTTTTTCTATGGCTTCTTCCATTTTCCGGGTTGCTTCTTCCATGAACTTATCTGTGGAACCAGGAATTTTTTCATAAGGTCTTACCCTCCAGGTTGTCCTGTCCATGACATCAGCTATTATTGTAGCTACATAGGCAAGTCTGCGGAAAAGCCTGGATTTTTCAGGGGGTAGTATTGCTGTTGACTGGTATCCGTCAGCTGTGGAGAGGTAAGTGATGGCTACATCTTCAAATTCGGGAAATTTGTCCAGGATGATGCGGTGCAGTTTGTTGTACATGCCGAACCTGCACGGGCCGTTTGCTTCAGGCATGAAATAGACATAATTATCCGGCCTGAAGCTGTCCCCCATGCGGTTTTTTTCCTGTCGCAGGAAGTAAAGAATGTCACCTAGGGTTACCTGACATGGGAAACATTCCTTGCCTGAAGTAAGCTCTTTGCCCAGATTTAACCCGGTATAGGTCTCCATGACCTTGGCAGGCACTCCATATGCCCGAAATCCGGCAGCCAGAAATCTGGAACCCAGGGAAGCCATTTCTGGAATGAGCAGAGTTTTGCCTGAGAGATCAAACTGCCCCACTCTGGAGGTTAATCTTTCCTGAAAAGCTGAATGATCAATGCTGCTGTTTGTCATATTTTCTATCCTATCCCTGATTCTTTGCGGATGTTTTTGACCACATTGTCATATGCCTCTATGCGGGTCAGAATTCCTGCTACTGCACTGTGTTCATCAAGTTCCAGGATCAGGGGCGGTTTTTTTCTGAGTATGTGTTCATAAAAGTGCTCCAGAAAAGAGTCGGGTCCGCAGGAAAAGTTAGTCATGTGCATGGCGAACCAGTTGGAATTGTCTGCGATGAGTTTGGCGATCCTTAGTATTCTCCCCCCAAGTCCCCAGTACATCCTGGGAAAATCTGACAGATCAACACTGTCATGCTCGATGAAATCCATAGGCAGTGCATTAATGCCCAGTTTGGCTAATTGTTGGCCAAGCCTCAAATTCATTCGTTCATCATAGAGGTTGTATGGCCTGCCGGTAACAACCCATATAGGCTGTTTATGGCCCAATTGAGCAAGGATTTCTTTTCCCCTTTTCTTGAGGGCTTCCTTGAAGTCCTTCTGCTTCTGCCAGGATGCTTCAACTGCTTCAATAACTTGTTTTCTGGTAAATCCAAGATTTGAAGGAAGAGATTCAAAAATGGCATCTGCCGTCATCAATAGACCTTCCTTTAGAAACAGGGTGGGTCTTATGATCCGGTCATCATCAATCTTCAGAGCTGCCTTGACCATATACTGGGAGCTTTCAACCATGGGGCAGAAAAGTCCGCGCTCATCGTCATCGCCAGGAGTGGGAATGTTGATTGGGTTGGGCAGGAAAAGATAGTCAGAGTCAGACTGAAGCAGGTTCTTGACATGACCCTGAAAGACCTTGACTGGAAAGCAGGTCTCAGCAGTCATGGACTCGACTCCAGCAGATACAGTAGCCTGACTGGTGGGCAGGCTTAAGCGTACATTGCACCCGAGCTTGGCAAAGATATTGGCCCAAAGGACCCCCCATTCCAATGAATGTAAGGCCATGGGGATGCCAATAACCGGTCTGCCGGGCAGGGACTTTTTTTCCTTTTCATGGACCAGGATAAAATCCATGGGCAGAAAAGAGTCAAAGATTTCTTTTCGCTGACGAAAATAATTATCTGAAATGGCGGTGTTTCCTGCAGAGCTTTCATATTTCCCGCAATCTCCACCCCAGATACTCTTGCGGTTTCCAAAACGGTAGATCTTTAACTTGCACTCATTGTGACAGTTTTTATCTGCCCTGCAGATGGACTCCTTGAAGCTGACCTTTGTGTCAGCCAGCTTGGAAAGTGACCTTTCCTTGAACTGGAAATCTCCTGACTCAAGCATTTCCATGCTGGTTAAAGCGGCCCCGAACGCACCCATGACCTCTCGGTGTTTTGGGACAATAATCTGCTTGTTTATTACCCTTTCAAATGCCGCCACAATGCCTTTGTTCAAGGAAGGACCACCCAGAAACATTATTTTATTGCCTATGGGGCGGTTTTCCACTACCCGGTGCAGGTAATTGCGTACTATGGCAAAACAGAGCCCGGCAATAAGGTCTTCACTTTTGGCTCCTTTCTGGGCATATCCCACCAGGTCCGATTCCATGAATACAGTGCAGCGTTCAGCAAGATTTACTGGATTCTCAGCGCCAAGAGCAATGTCCTGGAACTGGTCTACAATATTGATCTTCATTTTATTGGCCAGCTCGTGCAGAAAGCTCCCGGTTCCTGCGGCGCAGATTTTGTTCATGACAAAGTCTACAGGGTATGAATCTCTGATGGATATGTACTTGGAGTCCTGACCTCCTATCTCAAAGATGGTGTCAATGTCTTTGTTGACAGCTACAGCGCCTTTGGCATGGGCAGTAATTTCGTCAATAATGAGATCAGCGTCCATGAAATCACCTACAACATTTCGGCCTGACCCGGTTGTTGCCACTGTCTGAAGATCAATATGTTGACCCATTTCTGATTCCAGAGACTTAATAAGGTCCTGGGCAACTTCAATGGGTTTGCCCTTGGTTGCCACATATTTTTTGTGAATTATCCGGCCCTTATTATTTATGAGGCAGTACTTGGTTGAGGTTGAACCTATATCTATACCCAGAAAGGCAGGTGTCTTTTTGTGGGTTGAGTTTTGAACAGGTTCAAGATTGTTATCAGAGTTGAATGATGACAATTTAAGGTCAAGCTTCTCAGCCCTTGGAAAATTGTATGTGGAAGATCTGCCTTCATCTTTGATCTTTTTCAGGTCTATGCTGTTGGTAATACCCTGATCAGCTGTCTGAAGGGCTGTACCCAGGGCTCCAAGAGAGGCATGATAGCCGGGTATTTTAATGTCTGGAAAGTGCTTTCTGAAGGCGTTGACCTGAAGTTCATTGGATGCCATGCCTCCGATAAAAGCCAGAGGATGGTTAAGGGTGCGATTGGAAACAATGGTACTCAGGTAGTTTGCGGCGGTTCCCTGGTGGAGACCGGCAATGATATTGCTTAAGGATTCACCTTTGTTTTGGAGATGAATCATGTCAGATTTGGTAAAGACCGTGCATCTGCAGGCCACAGGGGCTGGATAAGTACTTTTCAGGCCAAGACTTATAAAGTCGGCCAGAACCTTCTGCAGCTTGTTCTGGTCCATTTCAAAGTCACCACCATACATGGCAAAGGCCAGACGTTCTGCCTGCTGGTCAATAAAGGAGCCTGTTCCAGAAGCACAGGGAGAGTTGAGGTTAAAGGCCTCAAGATACCAGTTATCATATTCGTCATATCCCAGCTGAAAAAGGGCTGCATCCTGTCCACCAATGGCAATGATGGTCCTTACTCCGGGCATGATCCTGGTGGTACCCAGAACCTGGGCAATGGTCTCCACCTCAAAAGGGGCATCCAGAAGCTGGCTTATGCTTTGCCCCTGGCTGCCGGTAAAAGATACAGACCTGATATTGTTCTGATTAAATTTGCTGAAAATTTCTTCTAAGGTGGAGCTGGTTTCTTCGACTATCAGGCCGAAATGTCTTTTGTAAGGTGCTTCAAAAATCACCTGCCTCTGTTCATCAATGAGAATACAATTGATGCTTACAGAGCCTATATCAATTCCCAAATCATATTTCATTGGCTTTGCTCCCAATTATTATAAGTGTTGATAAGTACTTATAAAGGGCAAAGATAAAATTTTCAAGGGTATGTGCTTATCAGACTGTGAAAAGTTGCCTTTTTACAAGTTGTAATGCCAGACATTCATGCTTTCTATCTGGCCGGCAATGTGGGTGTTATTAATGAGGGTACCGCTAAACTCAAAGCCTGCCCTGGCAAATGTAATGTTCATTCCAAAGGAGACAGCCCTGGCTATGGTAAATAATGTGGATATTCTTGTATTACTCATCTCATTGAGCATGAATTCCAGAAGAACGCCAGCAAGACCCTGCCCTCTATGAGAGGGCAGGGTAGCAAAGTCAGTCATTTCAGCGGATAATGACTTGGGATCTGTTTCAGCTGAAGCAAGTCCCACAATCCTGTTATTATGAGTCATGCCAAAGTAGACAACGTTTTTCTCCATGGTTTCAAGGAGATAGTCAGGATCAAATACAGGAAAGGGATATGAATCAAACACCTGCTTATAAACCTGAGCCATTTCATTTGCATCCTGATGGTTCATGGCTCTAACCTCATACCCTTGAGGAAGGCTTGCTTGTGAAGGACTCTGGGCCTTGGATCTGGCAACCTCGAGTACATTGTCTATGAGTTCAGGGTCTGAAGGCCTTGCACGTTCCTTGTCCAGATACTTTCCCATGAATCTTGCATCTTCTTCTCCATTGAACAGCCCAGGCACATAAGCTTCTGTAATATATCCTGCTTCTTTAAACAAAGGGGAACAGCTATCCGGAACTTTGGCAAATATCTTGGTATAACCTTTTTCACAGGAAAGTTTATCAAGCCTGGATACGATATCCGGACTGTCATTTTCTGCCATGCTCATGAGATAGACCCGATCACTCATGGGGCCATGCTGGACTGTGGAATTGCCCATGTTGATAATTGTATCAGGCAACATTGTTTCTTCTCTCCATACGTGAGTTGTCGCTGGGAGTAAGACTTTGTGTATCATCGCTGTCTGAGAGCAGCTTTTCAATGCCTATGCATTGTTCTGTGGCATCGTCTTCTTTGAGCTGCAGATTGCATGACTTGCAGTCACGATCACAGAATTTGGCTTCATAACTTTCCGGTTCTGAGTAAGTGGTTATCACTCCCTCAAAATTGCGCAGGATGACTTTATTTGCACCCCAGGACACAATATAGTTGGGCATTATGGGTATTTTTCCACCTCCACCCGGAGAATCAACTACATAGGTGGGAACTGAAAATCCACTGGTGTGTCCACGTAAGCTCTCAATTATTTCAATACCCTTTCCAACCGGAGTGCGAAAGTGAGTCAGGCCTTCTGAAAGATCACACTGGTATATGTAATAAGGTCTTACCCTATTTTTAATAAGTTTCTGATTCAGGGTTTTAATGAGACGCTGACAATCATTTATTCCAGCCAGAAGTACAGTCTGATTGCCAAGAGGAATCCCAGCATCAGCCAGTCTGGTCAATGCATTTCTGGATGTAGATGTGATTTCTCTGGGGTGATTGAAATGCGTGTTAAGCCATAATGGGTGGTGTTTCTTAAGCATATGAACAAGGTCGTCTGTAATCCTGTATGGCAGAACCACAGGCATTCTTGAACCAATACGCACCACATCAACATGGTCTATTTTGCCCAGCTCCCCAAGAACCCAGTCCAGACGCTCGTCAGAAAGCATCAGGGGATCTCCGCCTGAAAGGAGTACATCTTTTATTTGGGGAGTATTCTTGATGTATTCAATACCCTTAAGCAGTTCTTTTCTGCCGGGCATGGTATCCTTATCGCCAACTTTACGTTTTCGGGTGCAATGCCTGCAATACATGGAGCAGATATTGCTGATATGGAAGAGGACCCTGTCTGGATAGCGATGAGTAATTCCAGGGGTTGGGCTGTCTTCTTCCTCGTGCAGAGGGTCCGCCATATCAGACCTTTCAATGATGAGTTCCTGAGGTGATGGAAAAGATTGTCTGAAAACCGGATCATTGGCATAATCATCAGGTTCAATCAGGGATAGATAGTATGGAGTGACAGACATGGGGAATTTGTCACAGGTCTGATTAAATGCCTTTCTTTCCAACTCAGGAAATTTTATATTCAAAAGACGCTCAAATTCATCAATGCCGCGTATGGAATTTTGAATATGCCATTTCCAGTCTGTCCAGCTGGATTTCCAGTCTGAAGAGGAAAAATGTTTCTGTGCTTTTTTCTCATCCATTTTGCCTGTCTTGCCTTGGATATGTTCTGATGAAATTTTGGTAGACTCATCAAGGTCATTGGTCATCTTTCTGGCGACCTTAGTGTCTTTTTCATTTAACTGATACATTGTAAAAAAGTCCTGTTGAGTTTCGAGATGGAGCATCATTGCTCAATCTCATAATTCTGATTCAATTATCTTCTATACCCTATTGATGCGAATTAATCAAGTTGGTGCAAAATAGCGCTTCAGACGCCTTGACAATTGAGGATTCCTGGTGGTCTATATAGTAATTGTGCCGGCTTGGGGCAGTGTTGCATGCCTGATGGTAACATATTGATAAATATCGTATTTTAAACGTGGAGGCTTCAGATATGTCCAGCGAAGTTGATATTTTCTGGAAGATCAAGTTAGTTAGAATCAAGGAAAACTTAGAAGAAAATAATTTCAGATGTTTTGTGGCTCAGACAAAAGAGCAAGCCAAAGATACAATTCTTAATGAGATTATCCCGGAGATCAACCCTGGTTCTATTTCCTGGGGCGGGTCCGCAACTTTTAAGGATACGGGTCTTTATGATGCATTGAAAAATAAACAGGGCATCAATATTATTGATACCTATGACAAAAGCGGTGGACCGGAAGCCGCCATAGAGATGAGGCGGCAGGCCCTTTTGACAGATTTGTTTTTGACCGGGACCAATGCGGTTACAGAGCAGGGTTTCCTGGTGAATCTTGATATGATTGGCAACAGGGTAGGGGCTTTGGTTTTTGGACCTAAGAATGTTATTGTACTTTGTGGGCGCAATAAGATTGTGGGAGATCTTGATGATGCCATGGACCGGATCAAGGATTATTCAGCCCCGACCAATGCCATGCGTCTGAACAAGAAAACTCCGTGTGCCAAAACAGCGTATTGTCATGATTGTGAAAGCCCTGACCGGATATGTAATGTCTGGACGATTACTGAGAAATCTTTCCCCAAAGGCAGGATTATTGTGGGTCTGATCAACCAGGATCTGGGGCTTTAACTGGTTTTCATCCAGAGATGGTTCTTTTTCCTTATGGCGGCGCCCGACTGTGCGTGTTCTCATGCAGACAGGTCAGTCTGCACAGTTGTTCGTCAACGTATTAATTATACGCCTGTTCATGATTGCTTGATTTCCTTGCCAAAAGAAAAAACCTCGTTTCTGAAAAGAAAACCGGTATTTTCAACATCTGGAAAGAAAGATTTTCAGATACAAACTAACTGGCTGCCACGCTTTCGCGTTTGTGAATCAGGTGTTGATGGCATGAGTAATCAATGGGTTTTTCAGGGCATCAGGCAGGGCCGACATTAAAATTGACCGGCTCCTGTTTCAAAATCATAATTTCATCTCCAATATTGACCTGCCCTCCGTTTAGAACTCTGATGAAAATCCCTTCTCTGGGCATGACGCAGTCTCCGGCCTGATGAAATATGGCGCAGCGGGTGTGGCATTCTTTTCCAATCTGGGTGACCTGACCAACAGCTTCATGTCCAATTCTCAGTTTTGTTCCAAGAGGCAGAGTAAAGAGCTCAATACCCTCTGTAGTCAGATTTTCGGCAAAATCACCTGGACCCACATCCAGACCAGCCATGCGCATTTTATAGATGCTTTCCATTGCCAGCAGACTAACCTGGCGGTGCCAGTTACCGGCGTGTGCATCGTTTTCCAGACCGTATTCTCGAATTAGATTACCCTGATTGATGTTTTTTTCCTCTGGCCTTTTCTATGACTGACGCAGACAGCGACTATTTTTGCCATATTGATTTCCTTTATTTGGTTAAAATGTTTGAAAAGGATGCAGCTGCCCTGCAGAACCTGAATATGGAAATGGGACGGCTTTTGACCGAATAAACCCAGGTTGACCCAGAAGGGGTAGCTTTACTGTTAATCATTCTTAATATTCCGGTCATGGCTGGTCAGACAAAATAATGCCACGGAGCTACGCAGATTAGGCCGGAAGATAACTGGTCTGAGTTTCCCATTGCTGCTTTGACTTATGAATTGCTTTTCCAGCAAAGTGATCTGTTTTTGCTGACAAAGATTCATGAAGTCATCCACTGTGGCCAGCCTGATATTTGGAGTTTCGTACCATTCATAAGGGAGATATCTGTTTACAGGCAGCCTGCCTCTGAACATGATCTGCAGACGGATTCGCCAATGGGCGAAATTCGGGAAGGTGATTATAACCCTTTTGCCCACCCGGAGGCCGTTTTCAAGCAATTTCAGGGGATTGGGCACGCTGAGCATGACCTGATTCAGTATGATTAGATCAAAGGAATTCGCATTAAAATCATTGATGCTTTCCTCAAGATCTCCCTGAATTACGCTTAATCCCCGGGCAAGACAATCTGCCGCGTATTCAGAATCCAGTTCAATCCCCAGTTCTCTGATCCCTTTTTCTCTTTTCAGCAGGAGCAGCAGATCTCCACTGCCGCATCCAAGGTCCAGGACCCGCTCGCCTGTTCCTGTCAGCTGACAGATCAGGTGATCAAATACCCTGTCCCTGGAAGTGCTCCTGGACCAGTCTATATTATGTTGGAGTTTTGTCTGGTTCACTATTATGCCTCCTTTTCCAGCCTGGTAAGGAATCCAGTGACAACCTCACCCATGCGGTTTCCTGGAAGCAGAAAGGCATCATGGCCCTGGTCGCTGCCGATATT
>PWPY01000278.1 GCA_003558575.1 Desulfonatronovibrio sp. | reverse complement strand
GTCATGCAGGTTGCGGACAGCCCCGGACCTGACAACCAATGAACAACTCCGGCGCAGCTTCTTTTCTTCAAGATAATTCCCAACAAAAGCCAGACACAAGGCAGGGTCAATGTAAACCTGATTCTTGGAAAAGGTCAGAGAATCGTCAAAAACAAGCAACACCGCACCATTTTTCAGAGCATCTTCAGCTTGTGAGCATAAATCCTCAAGCCGTTCTTTAAGGCTTTGTTCTGGATCAAAAACCGCCTCAAGCAACTCGACACGTCTTGGATCTTTGCCCTGACCTGTAAAAAAGTTCAGAACATGGTCTATGGTCTGTGTCCCAAATTCTCTGGCCAGTTCATCCAAGGCTGAAGAACATACCTTGTCATCAAGACATCCTCCCAGTAAAAGTGGCGTACACAGCTCAAGGCCAACTGGACTTGGTGTGCTTTCTGCCCAGGCATAAGGTCTGTTTCCAAGTATGCACCCCGTAGTAAAATGATCTGCTTCTCTTTCCCTGTCTATGGCCGGATTGGTGACCACAGCGACATTTTCCTTAAAATATTCAGAAATATTTGGGAGCCCTTCAGAATTAAAACAGGCCAAAGGGCCCTGATATCCCATGGAACCGATTACAGCGCTACCTGTTGTAGCAGTCTTTTTTCGAATATCAACATCATATTTAAGCCAGCCAAGGGCTGCCAGGTAATTATCCGTGACCATTTCGCCTGGACTCAAATAATCTTTGCCCCTGGTCAACAAGTCATTAATTCTGAATTTTTCGCCTTTATGGTCGGGGACATTCTGATAAAGAGATTTTACCTGTCCCATCAGGCCTTTTCTTGATCGGGCAAGCTTAACAAGCTGCTGCTGGTAAGCCTGGTAGTCTAAAACTTCTGCCCTTCGACCTTTAACTGAAACAATGGCAATCTTTTCGCCGGGAGCCAGAGGCCTGGGATCTGTGGCTGTATCTTCTAAATCAACAACCCCTTTTTCAGAGGAAAGGTAATAGTTATAATCACTTTCCCCAGACCAGAGAGGTCGAAGCCCCAGGGCGTCCACACTGCCCACGCACACATCTTCATGTCTGGCAATTATTGCCGCAGGACCCTGAGCTGAAGGAGGAAAAAACCAGCGATAAAAATTATAAACATTCTGGAGTTCCGGGGAGTAATGCTTAACCTCACTGCGAACCGCTGGAAAAACCATGGCAAAGGCCTCCAGAGAATCAAAACCATACTTATGGATGAGACCATCCACAGCCCGGTTAAGATCCTGAGAATCGCTGCCTCCTGGAACAGGTTTTATGCCAAGGTCGCGCGATGCATTACGCAAACGCTCTATGGTATTTATTTCACCATTATGGGCCAGCAGGGAAAACGGCTGAGTCCTTTCCACTGTAGGCAGGGTATTGGTTGAATATCTGCTGTGCCCAAGACAGATCCTTGCCCGAGTGGCCTTGTCTCTTAAATCAGGATAAACACGCTGCAGTAATTCCGGGCCTCCCCTGACCTTATACACCACACTTTCCATGGACAGCGAGGCAATATGCAGGTCAGGGATTTTTGACTCTATCTCCATCTGCAGCTCAAAAAACAGTCGGCCCGGCCTTATTGTGGAATCCTGGCTCACAAGTCCGGCCACCTGCCAGAAGAGGGGAGCTTCAGCCCTGGCTATAGGACCAAGTTCATGATCATTGGTGTTTTCTTTAAGTTCAAAAATGATATCAAGGCCTTTGTCATTTAATATTTGACGAACCTGTAAAAAAATCTGTTCTTTATCATGACGAATGGAATGTGGCAGGATCAAATGTCCCACAAAAAAACCACTGGACTCTGCCAAATGGGGAGAAAAGCCTGCCTCATGCAACCTATGACTCCAGAGCTTTCTGGGAATATCAATCATAATTCCGCAACCATCACCCTCATCGTTTATATCTCCGGAACGGTGGGCCATTTTCTTCAAAGCTTCTATGGTTCTGATTATATTGGCGTGAGCATCCTTGCCTCTTTTGTCAATAAAGGCTATTATTGCACATGCATCCTGTTCCTGACAGATGAGTTGGTCTGAATTCTTCAAAAAATACCTCCAGAAAGCGCGATTAATTCTATAGCAAAGTTTGTGATAATAAAAAAAAGTATGTCATTAATCAAAGTTTTTCTGGTCCATATTGTAAATTATGTGTAACTATTCACCACATACGTAATTTGGCTATTCAATGGCACTGGATTCCGGCTTTCGCCGGAATGACGGTAAAGAGTAACAGCTTGCTTTAACCGTCACCCCGGACCAGATCCGGGGTCCAGATCTTCTTGCTGGAACATGGTGAATAGTTATAATATTTTTAGCCTTCCTGTTTTACTGAATATACCAGAGCATGATATGCGCATTTTTGGTCGCAAACCAGACGATAATGGTGCCTATCTGTCCATGGAAAATCCCAGGGTCAGAAAGTTCAGGGCAAAATACCGGGTTGGCCAGGTTGTTCCAGGAATTATCCTCGACTACGACGCCCCTGGTCTTGCCTGGGTACTTGTGGATGATCTCCGCCTTCTGGCCTGGGTTGCCAAAAGCTACTTTCGCGGTCAAAGACTTCACCTGATTATTGAAAATATTTATCCGGAAATCGTACTCAAAGAAATTGACCTTACACAGGATGAAAGAAAGGGTCTGAGTATAATTGTTTAATGACAGCTTAACTCAGGTAATCACTCCTCCCAACAGATAGAAACTTCATACTCAATTAGCCTAACCCCATAAATACTGAAAAAAAGTGACAACTGATCATAAAGCAAATCAAACCACTGACTCCTGCTCCCTGCCAATCAACCTTTACAAACCATGGCTTGCTCCCCTTGCAGGATTCTCTGATCTTCCTTTCAGACTGTTGTGCAGAGATTATGGATGCGCTGCAGCATTTACTGAAATGATCAGCGCAAAGGGACTGGTTTATCAAACCAGAAATACCCTTGAATTATTAAAAACCTGTCCCCAGGACTCCCCCCTTGTAGTTCAGATTTATGGCAGTGAGCCACAAACTATCCATCAGGCCATGCAGATATTATTAGACC
>PWPY01000014.1 GCA_003558575.1 Desulfonatronovibrio sp. | reverse complement strand
CGGGTTGTTGCTGTTCATCAGCTGCCGGGTCAGGCGTTTTTGCCAGAGGGAATACCACTTTTTAAAATCCGGATTTTGAAAAAATAGAGAGTCAGGAAGTTTGTCCAGGGCAAGATCCTTGAAAGTATTGGTGAAGTATGCATAATATTTATGCATACAATCAAGAAGTTCGTTTATCAGTGAGATATCTTGTATCTTCCCTGGTGAACAATCCCAGTTTGCAGCGCATTTCATCAAGCCGGTATTTTAAAAATATTTAGGGAGTCGGATAATTCACTGTTGAACATAACCAGTCGGGGAGAACTGACCGGGACTGGATTCTGATTCACGTACAGCAGTTCTGGCAGATGGATATAGGTGTTGTGGAAGTTCCAGCCTGGTAATTTGTTCATACCTGAAAAGTTAATCACGAATGGCTGCGCCTGCAAGTATGTTCTGTGTAAGGAGTCTGTGGAAAAGCATGGCGGCAGAATCTGGGTTGAAAGTGAACCGGATAAGGGCACACAGGTTTGCTTTATCTTGCCATTGAGGCCCATTGATCAAATCTGAGTGCTTCATAAAATACAGGAGTCCCTCCATCATAATTTACGAGCTTACCATGGGTATTGAATTTTATCTGTTTCCAAAAACCTTGCGTAAAATATCAGTGGTCCGCTGGGCAGGGTTATTTCTAATGCCTGCTTCTTCCTCCGTTAGATAATCAAAGATGTCCATCAGGGAGTAAGGCAGCCTGGTTGGCTGCCCCTTGAAGTATTTCCATGATGGCCTGCTCGGCAATTTCCGTATCCACTGCCAGCCAGACCAGTTCAATATCTCTGGCAAAAAAGTAATGAGCCTGACCCTGACCCAGGGCCATGTAAAACTCGATGTTGCTATGTTTTCTGTGCATGAGATGGGAAAAGCCATGCCCTTCTTTTTTCATGATCCTGGCCATATCATCCATGGCTTGCCTGGCCTGCTGGGGATCCTCATAAAGAGACAGATAGTATGTAGCCGATCCTGACTCTCCTCTGTATTCAGCAATGTAGTCAGAATGGGTAGCCACATTTCCCTGATGCATGCGGTTGATGATCCTGGCAGCTTCTTCCCCGCTTATGATCTCTTTCAACTCCATTCCGAAAATATTTTCTGGCAGGTACTCCACAGAATTGCTGGCCAGAATGCTGGATGGGCTGACCAGGACAATAACTGTAATTAGTATAAAGAAAAGGAGTTTTATTTGCCGGGTAAACATGATTCTAAGTTATGCGCAAGTTTTACTTAAAGTCAAGATTATAAAGTAAGAAACAGTGTTGCATCCTAACCGGCAGGACCGGGTATGCAGGGAAAAATTGTGCCCCCTATTTCTCATATTTATATTCATAAGTTAGACCTTTAAACAGGCATACACACATAATCAGCATGATGCCGGAAAAGGGCAGGGCTGCAGCAATGGCCATACGCTGGAGACCTTCAAGTCCTCCGGAAAAAAGCAGTATGGCTGCAGTCAAAGACACAGTAAGGCCCCATACAATTTTTTTACTTTTTGGAGGGTCTGCTTTTCCATTGGAGGTAAGCATGCTCAGCACAAAAGTGGCTGCATCGGCTGAAGTTACAAAAAAGATTACCAGCAGTAAAATAGTCAGCAGAGTGAGGACTTCGCTAAGAGGATAATAAGAATACAGGTGAAAAAGTCCGGTTGAGATGTCTTGAGCGGTCGTAGCCGCTATATTTGCACCATGATTCAGTTCAAGGTCGAAGGCGGTTCCGCCAAATACGCTGAACCAGAAAAAGGTAAGTAGAGTCGGAATCAACAGAGCGCCTGTGATAAATTCGCGGATGGTCCGCCCTCTGGAAATGCTTGCTATAAACAGGCCAACAAAAGGGGACCATGAAATCCACCACGCCCAGTAAAACAAAGTCCAGCTCTGTGTCCATTCCAGGTCCATAAAGGGGTTGGTGGAAAGACTTATGCTTAGAATAGATGTGATGTAATCTGATAATGTGCTGATAAATACGTTTACTATCATGATCGTTGGGCCCACGATGAGCATGAATACAAGCAATATGACTGCCAGCATGACGTTGGTTTTGCTGAGTATCTGCATTCCTTGATCAAGGCCTGCCATACTTGAACCCATGAAGATAACAGTTACTATGGCGATAATAATCAATGTGCTGTATATATCAGCTTCAAAAGGCAGCACACTGGCCAGTCCGCTGTTGATCTGCAGAGCCCCCAGTCCCAGAGATGTAACTATCCCGAACACCGTGGCAAAGACTGCAAGAGTATCGATTAAATACCCTGGAACTCCGTATATCTTTCTTCCGATTAAAGGGTAAAAGCAGCTGGAAACGAGAGGCGGCATTCCTCTTCTGAAAGAGAAGTAAGCTATGGAAAGACTCATTACAATGTATATGGCCCAAGGCTGCAGGCCCCAATGGAAGAAACTGTGACGCATGGCAAACTTAGCAGCTTCTGGTGAGGATGCTTCCAGGTAATCGGGAGGGCTGACATAATGGCTCATGGGTTCAGCCACGCTCCAGAATATCAGGCCGATACCCATGCCGGCGGCAAAGAGCATGCTTGCCCATCCAAAATATGAAAACCGTGGTTTTTCATGATCCTGACCCAGTTTGATATCACCATACTTGCTAAGAGCCATGAACAGGCTGAAGACCACAAACAGAAAAGTAGAAACCAGGTAAAACCAGCCGAAGTTGCTGATAATTATTTCGTGCAACCAGATAGATCCCTGGTCTAAGGCCTGGGATGTAAAAGTTCCTGCAAGTATTACCATGAATATTGCCAGGAGCGAGATTATGAATACAATATTATTTTTTAAATTCATTGTAATCTTCTCCTTTGCTATTGTAATCAGACAAACTGCAAAGACCTGGTATGATGAATATGTTGCAGCGTGTCCTGTGGGGAAGGATCTCTGCGGTAGATCCCACGACCTGACTCATGGCGTTAGGTTTTTCGGACTTGCCAACGACAATAAGATCCACATCCAGTGCTGCTGCCTGCTTGACAATCTGCTTGCTGGCTGAGCCGCGGGTTTCTATTGCTTCAACAATGTCATATG
>PWPY01000206.1 GCA_003558575.1 Desulfonatronovibrio sp. | reverse complement strand
GTTGTGGCTCTATCTCCCATGCTTGGCCCAGCCATTGGGGGGTGGGCTCTGTCAATTTTTTCCTGGAACTGGATATTTGTTATTTTAGGATTTATGGGCATTTCAGCCCTGTTCGGTGTAAGCAGAATGCCTGAAACTCTTGCACCTGAACTCAGGACAGAAAGTATTGAACTCTTCAAGGGTTATGCGGCATTAGTGCACAATAAAAGGTATATTGTCCTCACCTGTCTGACCACTTTTGGTACAATGCCTTTATTTGCCTTTGTGGCTGCTTCATCTGAGATTTATATTGTAGGATATGGTCTAAGTGAAAGGACTTATGGATACTTTTTCGGGTTCAATGCCCTGGCATTGATGGCTGGATCTTTTACCTGTATTCGTATTGGCGGGCAGGTTATGTCCAGAAATATTCTGAGTATCGGATTTTTGGGGATAGCTGCTGGCGGTTTATGGCTGTTTCTGGGCAATAATGACGGACCCTGGGACTTGGCCTTGCCCATGTTTGTCATGTCGTTTTCATTGGGCCTTAGTCGCCCACCCAGCCATAACCTTGTTCTTAAGCAGGTTCTGAAAGGAGCTTGTGCAGCCTCTTCCCTGCTTATGTTTGCCATGATGACCACAGGAGCTGCAGCCATGTGGTTTATTTCTCTCAACTGGGATGAAGTAACCAGTGTTCTGGGTATTATGGGGCTGAGCTGTGCCAGTTTTGGGCTAATTTGCTGGTTGCTGATTCAGAAATTTTCAGCACACCCCTGGTAGGTAAAAAGTTGTCGAAATGAAGATCCGGAATCCAGTGTTAAATCCGGTTAATCCTGATCGCTGATAATCTCGCAGACACCCTTGGAACAGGCCTGGATGGAGCCAAAACAATTTTCCACTTTTTTAAATCCAAGCCTTTTAAGGATTGAAGCAGCGATTATTGCTCTTTGTCCGCTGCCGCAAAATGTGGTCAGTGATTCTTCGGTGTTTAGTTCTTGTGCCCTTTTTCCCAGTTCTCCAAGAAAAATATGTTTAGCCCCGGGCAGGTGTTCTTTGCTGAACTCGCTCCTGGTCCTTACATCCAGTAAGGTGAATTCTTCATTATTTGAGATTCTTCTCTGGATTTCACCTGCATAAACTGCTGGAATGCTTTCAAAGTATTTTCCTTGTATCTCCCATTGGTGAAGGGCCTTGTGCAGGAATCCACTGACCCGATCAAAGCCGATTCTGGCGAGATATGTGACTGCCTTTTTTAAATCATCCGTGGAGTCGGAAACTATCCCGATATCCGCATTGTAGGTCAAAAACCATCCCGCATACAGAGGAACCATGTTCAGGGGGATAGATATGCTTCCCGGGATATATACACCGGCAAAGGACTGGGCACTTCTGATATCCAGAATCTGCATCCCCTGATTATACATTTTTTCAAATTCATGGGCGTTGACAGGGCTGGGAAGGTGAATCTGACCCAGAACAGGGGGGCCACTAAGATTGTACTCTTCCATCCTGCTAAAATATGGAGGCAGGGCATGCTCTTCATTGACCTTGGTTTTTATAAATTCATTTTTATCCTTTATCTGGAGAAGAGTATTGTTCAGCCGCTCATAGCCGATGGTGGAAAATTCCCGGTCAGACATTTGTGATCCACATATGGAACCTGCACCATGGGCAGGGTAGATAATAACCTGATCGCCCAGTGGCAGAATTTTTTTGAAAATACTGTCATACAAAAGTCCAGCCATTTTTTCTTTCTTGTCAGGGAAAAAATCAGTCCGACCCACATCTCCGATAAAAAGGGCATCACCAGTAAAAATGCCCAGGGGATCCTCGCCCGACTTGGTATCGTAGAGGATTACACTGATACTTTCCATGGTGTGTCCCGGGGTTTCAAGGATCTTCAGGCCAATATTTCCCAGGTTGAATACGTCTCCTTCCCTGGCTGCACGGCCATATTTAAACGGCAAATTTGCTCCGTGATATATTTCTGCGCCTGTCAATTCTGCCAGTTCTCTTGAGCCGATTGCGTAATCCTCGTTACGGTGAGTTTCAAAAACATGTGTAATTCTGCATCCATTTCTGTAGGCCGTTTCCATATAGATTTCGCAGTCTCTTCTGGGATCAATTACTGCGGCCTTGCCTTGATCTCCAATTAGATATGACAGATGGGAAAGTCCCTCTGATTTAATTTTTTCCAAAAACATACCTTTCTCCCTTTTAATGAATTTAATAGCTATGTGGGACTATAGTTTTTTATAAATGATTATTGATACGAGAGCAGGCTTGCAAAAGTCAATAGGACCTGAGCTAAATGGGTTTATTTATGTTCAGGCGGCAAATTTTTTAAAGGAGTTTTATTGATGTTTACGGAGTCGGACCTGGTCAAGTTATTGAATAGTCGAATAAAATATCTCAAAAAGGCCTGATTTTTGGCCTTCCTGTAGTGAAGAGCTCAAGGGAGCTTGTCTTCCTGATTGATGACAACACAAAGGGACATGTCAGAAGATCATGTGTTTGAGTGATGATGAAGCCAATAGCCTGCCTTAGATTTAGCTGGTGTCACCTGAGTCCAGATGTGGACTGGGATAAAGTGGTTGATAAATTGAAGGTGGCCTGCGATACTTAGATTTGCTTTCAGGACATGCTTTCAGGTCGGCTTTCCACAAGAATGCTTACTGGGGTCTTCCTCGGATGAAATATTTTACTCAGGTCAGCATTGACGATAAGATGTGAGCAGTCTGGATACCACGCTGTCACGCTAAAACCTTTGTGGGCGACAATCCATTACGAGAGGTGATTAATGTCAGATAAATTTGAAAAAATTACTTGTTTTTCCTGTGGAAAAAAATTTTCAGGTCACGAGGGTGTTTCGCTGCAAGACGATGGCGAAAGCAATTTTTACTGTAACAGTTGCTATAATCAAGAAATTTCAGGAATGTTTGGATTTGATTTTACAGATATATCCTTTAATCCAGTCACATTCTCAGACTCTGATGGTGTCAACCACACATTTCATATTTCAACGAGAATATTTGGCCCTCATGTCACATTGGAGGCCTATGAATTAATAGATGATTCTCCTGGTGGATAT
>PWPY01000128.1 GCA_003558575.1 Desulfonatronovibrio sp. | reverse complement strand
TTCAAGGTAAAAATTGCATATTAATTCCTTAAGCTCGCTGTCTTTGGGGGCCAGGTTAAGGGCAGTGGTAAAGCTTGCCCTGGCCTGAACAAACTGTTTGCCAGCAAGGTAAGCCTGACCTTGAAATATTCGGTAGTCAATATTCTGGGCACTGATGTCTATGGCTTCCTGAATACTTTTTAAAGCCAAGTCCCATTTTTTCTGGTAACCCTGCAGCCTGGCCATGAGATGCCATGCTCTGGCCATGACAGAATTCTTTTTCAAAGCTCTCTCAACCATTTTTTGAGCTTCAGTCCATTTATGTTCCTGTTCCAGCATAAGTCCCATCTCAAAACAGATTCTTGATTCAAAGTCAGGATTTTTTTGCATGAATTCAAGGAGAAGCCTTCCCGCCTCCTTAAATTTGCCTTCAGCACAGAGCCTGTTTTTTTCTTCTATGATTTCTTTAAGTTCTGAAGCCGGGGAGCTGGCTGTTAAAGATTCAAGCTTACTTTTAAATGTTTTAATATCCAGGGGCTTGACCAAGTATCCTGTCACTCCGAGATCAGAGGCCAGGGCCACATCTTCTACATCATTTTTGGAGGTGAGAAGTAAAAAGGGCAGGTTAGCCCCGTTATCGCTGTTTCTCACCTGGGTCAGGAGATCAATGCCGCTCATGACCGGCATTTTCCAGTCGGAAATTACCAGGCCTATGTTCTGGTTGGACTGGATTTTTTCTAAGGCCTCCCTGCCGTTTACAGCCTCCACAACATTTGGGTATCCTATGACTTTAAGGATATTGATCACTGTCTGTCTTGCCGGTCCAATATCGTCAACTATTAGAATATAATCTTCATTATTGATCATAATAATCCTTCCTGGAAAACATTGTTGCACAAAATCTGCTTCCGCAGGGTTTAGCGTCTTCTACCCAGACTTTGCCCCCCAGCATATCTGCGATGCGTCCGCAGATATAGAGACCGACACCTGTTCCCTGAATATTGACGTCTTTCTTCATTCGGAAAAATTTATCAAAAACTGACTGCTTCATGTCATCTGGGACACCCTCTCCGTTATCCTCAACACAAAAGGTGACCACCCCCGGATATTTGTCAGTGAGCCTGGTTGATTTTTTCAGTTTCCAGGACATTTTAACTGAACCATTTTCCGGAGTATATTTAAGGGCATTGGAGATGTAGTTACTTACAAGGTGGTGAATCATTTTTTTCTGTCCCCAGACAATGACGTCCTTATCAGAAATTAATTCAAGGGAAATATTCTTTGCCTTAGCAACAGGCCTGGCTATATCTACCTCTTTAAGTGCGACTTCTTTAAGGGAAATATCTTGAAATTCGGTAGATTCCATAAATTCATCAGCCCTGGCCAGTTCCAGAAAATCATTGATCATTTCCAGCAGTTTCTGAGATCCATCCTGGGCAGTGGAAACCACAGGCTTCTGTTCTTCTGTCATGCCTATGTAAGACAGTAGCTCAAGGTTGGAAATGACAGCTGATAGAGGGCTTTTGAAGTCATGAACAACCATCTGTACCAGTTCAGAACGCTGAGTGTTGGCAGTTATGAGCTGTTTCTGCTTTAATTCCAGTTCAGAGCTTAAGGCTTTGTATCTGTCTTTTTCCTTAGAAAGAACATCCATTAAAAAAGAATTCTGCAAAATTGGCGAAATCCAGGTACTGTAATCCATGATAAGTTCCAGGTCACCTGGTTCAAAGCATGTATTGTCACGGCGATCCGAAGCGTTGACCACTCCATAAGAGTTGTTGTCTCCAGATGAAATAAGGGGAATGCTCATCAGGGAGCTTGTCTGGTAATTTTCAGGCCTGGCTTTTGGAGCAAAATCCGGATCTTGATGGATGTCTTCAATGAACACAGGTTTCTGACTTAAAAATGATTTTCCGGAGATGGACTTTGGATTCACCGGCTGTTTTTTGTTTATAATATGTTTTTTGGTGGAAGCAAGTACTGTCAGTTCTGTACCCTGCTCATTAGCTATCATGATTGAACCGTTATTTGCCCGAATACCTTCAAGAATCATTTTAAGACTTTTATCAAGTCTTTCTGTCAGGGATGCGGTCCGGTCAGTTAAAACTTTTATTGCCTGCAGAATAAGATTCAGGTGTTTGGAATTTATTTCGTTTTTAATAGTCATGGCTTGAAGGCTAACTTTCCTGAGGACTATCCTGGGCAATATCGAGAAACTTTCTGGCCCAGAGCATGGCGTTATTTAGGAGCTTAGCTGTTTTGGATGGAGAAACATCTAAGCTTTGCATATGTTCTTCAGCTTCTTTCCAATGGCCACGCTCACAGGCAGTGGTTAAATCTAACCAGTTTTCCAATTCCGGGTTATCTCCGAGAAGTGCTTTTTTGATGGATGATTCAAGGGAAAGGTTTTTCAAAAGCTCTTCCATAGGCTGAATCATAATGGCATCTAACAAAGAAAACAGACCCAGAAGAAACATGGTGTCTTTGGAAGCAGGAGCACTATCCTGGGTAGAGGATAGAAGTTCCAGAAATCTGGCTCTTTGCAGTGAAGTAAACAAAAGTTCTCCTGAACGCTGGCTGGAGCTCATATCCGCCATGATCAGGACTCTGAGCCAGGCGGATATCTTTTGCTGACCCAGAAGATTTACTGCCTGGTTGATTGATTTAACCTCATGCACAACCCCAACCCCTGGGGAGTTTATATAGCGAAGCAGACGATAGCTTAAAGATATATCATGTTGAATTGTTTCTGATATCAGCTTTAAATCCAGGTCGGGAGAACTTAAAAGATTGAGTAATTTCAGTCTGGATATTTGACTTGCAGAAAGTTTCTTGCCCTGGATTATCTGGGGACGACTGAAAAAAAATCCCTGAAACAGGTCAAAGCCAAGGCTTCGACACAGGTCAAACATGTTCAGGTCTTCAACTTTTTCAGCCAGCAGTCGGGTTGAAGAGTTAGGCCTGAATTTTTCAATGATCATTTCAATCTGATTTTTGTCCATACCCAGGACATCTATCTTGATCAGATCAGCAATATCAAGCAGGGGTTCATATCCGGGCTGACCCACAAAATCATCAAGAGCTATGATATATCCA
>PWPY01000249.1 GCA_003558575.1 Desulfonatronovibrio sp. | reverse complement strand
TCTTCCGATCTCAGTCACCGCCAGCTGCGCAAAGAAATGGTCCTTAAAAAACGGGGGATGTTTTCCTGGATAACCGGAAAAGGTATCCTGCGCGAAGAGCTTCTGGACCGCGACGCTGCAGCTATTGAGGCACATTATGCAAACAAAGGGTTCATTGACGCCAGGGTCGGACAGCCAGAGGTTGAATACACTGAAGATGGCATCAACCTCACCTTTTATCTTGAGGAAGGACCCAGGTACAAAACCGGAGAAGTTAATTTTCAGGGTGATCTTCTGGTCTCACTCGATGAGCTCAGGGATATAGTAAGCATTGATGAGCTGGCCCGGAATAATGACTATTTTGATCGATCAGTCATGCGTGACGACCTGCAAAATCTGGAAGACTTTTATACTGACTTTGGATACGCCTTTGCTGAAGCAGACGTTGATATGAACGTGGACCGGGAAAACCTGCTTATTAATGTCACTTACGTTATGGACAAGGGTGACAAGATATATATTGGTAAGGTTCATATTGAGGGCAATCACAAAACCAGAGACAATGTTGTCCGCAGGGAAATGAGGCTGGCTGATGGAGACCTGTTCAGCGGTTCTGATCTGAGACGGTCTAATGAACGCCTTCACAGGCTGGACTACTTTGAAACTGTAGAAATTGAACCTGTACCCACTGCGGATGATGATGAAATTGACCTTGTGGTCAAAGTGGAAGAGAAACCTACAGGCATACTTTCAGCAGGTGCCGGATATTCTTCATATGACAAGATATTTTTTACAGGTATGGTCCAGCAGCGCAACCTTTTTGGGAAGGGCTACAGCCTGGGATTCACCGGGTCTTTTGGGAGCAGAACAACAAGTTATGATTTAAGCTTCTGGAACCCCTACTTCAGAGACAGCAACCTGGGCCTGGGATCAGATCTGTACTGGATTGATGATGAATATTTCACTTATGATAAGGAAACCAGAGGTGGACGCCTGCGATTTTCCTACCCCCTGGGCGAGTACACCACCTTATACTGGCATTACCGTCTGGATAAATCCACCATCAGCAACCTCTCAAGCAATGTTCACCGGGATATCGAGGAACTTAAAGGAGACCGCTGGTCCAGTGCAGTGTACGTTGCTGCCACCAGGGACACCACTGACAGGCGCATAAATCCGTCACGGGGTACCATCAATACATTCTCTGTAGAAAATGCAGGAGGAGTCATAGGTGGTGATGATAATTTCATTAAGTATATATACAGATCTGACTATTATCGACCGCTTTTCTGGAGAACAGTCTTTCACTGGCGTGGTCAGGCAGGCTATCTCATGAAGAATTCCAGTGAAAAGATCCCCAACTTTGAACTTTTTGCCCTGGGCGGCATCAACAATGTGCGTGGATATTCCGCCAGAAAAATTGCCCCAAGATATGATGATAATGAGGTCAAAGGCGGTGATAAGCATTTCTTTACCAACTTTGAGCTTATCTTTCCCCTTAATGAAGATATTGGACTTATGGGAGTAACATTTTTCGATGCCGGAGAAGTCTGGGATACAGGTGAAACAGTAGATTTAGATCTCTACAAAAGTATCGGCGCAGGCATCAGATGGTATTCACCTATGGGTCCCATCAGAGTTGAATATGGATATGGATTGGACAAGCTTTATGGAAAAAGAGAAAGCAAAGTTGAATTCAGTATGGGACATATATTCTGATCAGTTACAATTTGTTATCAAACTAATAAAAAAAACTCAGGAGATTAAAAATGAAAAAAATAGGATTATTTCTTATCGCCATTCTTATGATTGCCGGTAGCGCCATGGCATCTGAAAAAATGGCCTATGTTGAAGTGCAAAGGGTTCTTGAAACTTCCGAACCAGGCAAAACAGCTCTTGGTCAGCTTACCAAAAGGTTTGAAGATATGAGGGAAGAACTTGATAAGGAAAGGGCCAGTCTTGAAGAAATGCGAGAAGAGCTCCAGAAGCAAAGTCTGGTCTTAAGCCAGGACGCCCAGCAGGACCTTGAAAACCAGCTTCGACGTAAAGTAGGTGAGTTCCAGGAAATGTTTCAGGCATACCAGGCCAGAATGCAGCAGGAAGAGCAGACCCTGTCTGAGCCCATCATTGACCTGCTTTTTGATATTATCAACGATTTTGGTGAAGAAAATGACTACAAGATTATTTTTGATGCCCAGTCCAGTGGGATCATTTATGCCAGCGAAGCATTAAATATCACTGACCAGATCATCGAAAAGCTGAACAAAGAATGGGCAGATAGAAACTAAAGCTACCTCTGTATTTGAAAACCAACTGTTAATTATCTATTTGCAATTTATATCCCTTTCAGCAGGCAGGAGAAATCGTCTGAAGTAAATCAGGCATTTTTTCTCCTGCCTGCAAACCTGCAACCAACCTTCAGAGACTGCAATGCTACTTTCAGAACTGGCAGCAAAGCTCTGCCTGCAATATACAGGCAGTGATTTTGAAATAAAGGGCGTTAATACCCTGCAGGATGCTGAGCCTCATGAAATTTCTTTTCTCGCCAACCCCAAGTATATCCAGCTTCTAAATACCACTAAGGCTGGAGCGGTCATTATAGACCCTGAATCCTCCGAAAAAGTATCCAGGGCCATTATAAGCAACTCCCCCTATCTTGATTTTGCCCGAACAGTTAAGCTCTTTGACCGTATTCAGGGATTTGAGAAAGACTATTCAGATCAGGCTTTTGTTCACGAATCCGCTGAAATAGGTGACGGAGTTATAATTCACCCCATGGCCTTTGTAGGTCCCGGGGCTGTTATTGGCAAAAACACAAGAATCTTTCCTTTTACATATATTGGGGAAAACTGCATCATTGGGGAAGACTGTCTGATATATCCCAACGTGACAATAATGTCGGATTGTATACTGGGAAACAGGGTAATTATCCACCCCGGTGCAGTAATCGGTGGAGACGGTTTTGGATTCGTCCCAAACGGTGAGATTAGAGAAAAAATTCCCCAGGTTGGAACTGCCGTTATTGAGGATGATGTGGAAATCGGAGCCAATACCACCATTGACCGGGCAACCCTGGGTAAGACCGTAGTCGGCCAGG
>PWPY01000037.1 GCA_003558575.1 Desulfonatronovibrio sp. | reverse complement strand
TAATATACGCCTCCTTATAATTGATTGATTTCCTTGCCAAAAGAAAAAATTTCTCGTTTCCGGAAAGAAAACCGGCAGCTTCAACATCCGGAAAGAAAGACTTTCCGGATGGAAACTACTTAGCATGTTAAAAATTCATCTGGACTGATAAAGGAGTGAATCACAATGATTAGGTTATTGACAACATCCTTCCTTTTTTGTTTAGCCATGGTATTCTCATTCGGGTTTAACCTGGATGCTGAAATCCAGGAAGAAGGAGAAAGAATTATATTACAGCGCTGTCTTATGTGTCATGATTCTAAAAGGATTGAGGATGCAGAATATGACCATAAGGGGTGGAAAGAAACAGTGGAGCGTATGATGAGTATTGGCTCCAGAATAACACCTGCAGAAAAAGAAATACTCATTGATTACCTCACCCGTGACTTAGAGGAGACAGACTCTGAAGATTAGCTTAAGCTTAAGTTTCATGCAGTGAGCAAAGTGGTTCAAGCAATCTGTATTAAAACCCATTCAAAAGGACTTTTTAACAGGATTTATCATGTCTTATACTTTTGCTTATATTACTGCCTCAGGGCAGGCTGAGGCCCAGAGGATCGGGCAGGTCCTTGTGGAAAAGAAGCTGGCGGCGTGTGTTAATATTTTTACCGGCATGCAATCCATGTATATGTGGCAGGGTAAAATAGAAAAGTCATCAGAAGCTGTCATTATTGCCAAAACCACAGAAAATCTTCAGGACAGGCTTGTGGAGCAGGTAAAAAAGACCCACAGTTATGAGTGTCCGTGTGTTGTTTTTCTGCCTGTTACAGATGGCAACCCGGAATTTTTGCAGTGGATTGGCGATGAAACAGTTTCCTGAACAGACGAAGCAGCAATTTAAAAGGAATTAATATGTTTGATATGAAACTGGAAGATCTGGAAAATTACCTTAAATCCATAATGCCTGGCAAAGTTAAGCTTACAGGTATCGGAGAGATTGGTTCTCTGGATGAGCAGGGTATGAAAGACTTTGGCTATGGAAAGCCCATGCTCATCAATTTTACACAGGATGATAAGCCTGTTCAGGCTGTTATTTCAGCCATGAAGGGTGACAAATACGGCCACCAGTATTACTGGGACAGGGCGGCAATTCTCATGTTTCAGTATGAAACAGGCGGACTCATGAAGCGACATGTCCAGCCCATGGGAATGGGCTATATTGACAGGTCCGGGCGCATGGTTCCGGTAAAAGATGTTAATGAATTTTTCATTCTCAATGAAAAGGTCTCAGGAAAGGATTATTTTCTTGATCTGGAAAGAGTTAAAAAGGGGCAGTTCCTTGATTCAGACCTGAAGATGGCAGCTGACTTTGCTTTGTGGCTTGCGGATATTCATTCAGCCAAAAGCAGTCAAAAAGATCTTTATGACCGTAGAATCAGGCAGCTTATTGGAGATTCTGAGTGCATATTCGGATTAATTGACGGTTACCCGTATCCGTATAAGGATTTTCCTGAACAGAGATTTATTGAGTTGGAACAGCAGCTTGTTAGATGGCGCTGGAAGTTGAAGAAATATTCTCATCGTCTGAGTGAAGTGCACGGAGATTTTCATCCATGGAATGTCCTGGTTGGCTCGGATGGAGATTTTTCCGTACTTGACAGAAGCCGGGGGCAGTGGGGTGAGCCTGGTGATGATGTTTCCACGATGACCTGCAACTATCTGCTTTACTCTCTTTACTCAGGTCCAGAAATGTCTGGAGATTTTGAAAAGCTCTATATGACTTTGTGGGATACTTATCTGGAAAAGACCAATGATAAGGAAATGCTTGAAGTTGTAGCGCCTTTTTATGTGTTTCGCGGACTGGTAATTGCTTCTCCTGAGTGGTATCCTGGACATCCTCCAGAAGTGCGCAATGCCCTGTTCAGGTTTCTGGAAAATATTCTAACAGATGATGTTTTTGAATATCAGAATATTAATAAGTATCTTAAAGGTTAAATCCGTACCCCGCAGTTTTATACAGGAGCTTGGTTTAATTGAGCAAAAATCCTTCACTTTCGGCAGGACGGGCTGTCTGGTTTACCGGACTGCCCGGGTCAGGCAAGAGCAGCATCAGCAAAAAAGTATATAAAAGGCTTAAGGAAAAGGGCGCTGGTGCGGTCTATCTGCAGATGGATGAACGTCGCAAGGTATATTTCCCAAATCCAGCTTATACCCCTGAAGAGAGAAAACAGGCTTATACTCTTTTTGCCAGAGAAGGAGCAGAGCTTGCTGGTCAGGGGAAATTTGTCATTATGGATGGGACCGCGCCTTTGAAAAAAATGCGTGATGAGGCCAGAATGCTCATAAACAATTTTGCAGAAATTCATATTGCCTGTTCCCTTGAGACCGCCATGGAACGGGAAGGAAATCGCCCTGAAGGTTTAGTTATGGCTGATTTGTATGCCAAAGCCCTGGAAAGACAGAAAACTGGCAAAGAATTTCCCGGATTAGGTCAGGTTATAGGAGTGGATCTGCCCTTTGAACAGGACCCTGATGCAGAACTGACCATTGAAAATGATGATCTGAGTCTGGACCAGGCTGTAAATAAAGCCATGAATTTTATTGCAAGCAGTAACTGAAGTCTCTTAAGTATAAAAATTCTGTTCTATCCGTACAGCTCTGAAGTCAAATCCTGATATCTTCTTATTGACTCCCTGTTCTGACAACTTAAAATAAGCACAATGAAATACCACATAATGACCTTTGGCTGCCAGATGAATGTGTCAGACTCTTTCTGGCTGGATCGCTCTCTTAAATCTCAGGGATACATTAAGACTGATATTGAGGATGAGGCTGACTTTTTTATTGTAAACACTTGCAGTGTGCGGGAAAAGCCTGAACAGAAAGTTTACAGTCTGCTGGGAAGACTTAAGGACCATTATGACAGAAATCCCGAGGTTTTTGCCTGTGTGGGTGGATGTGTTGCCCAGCAGGTGGGTAAACGATTTTTTGAACGTTTTTCTTTTGTGCGTCTGGTGTTTGGGCCGGATGGTCTGTCCATGGTTCCTTCGGCCCTGCAGCGACTTGAAATGAACGATCATCTCAAAATAAGCCTGCTGGATTTTGAAGATCACT